>CAIUDK010000159.1 GCA_903897875.1 uncultured Hyphomicrobiales bacterium | reverse complement strand
GCACCCGTAGCTCAGCTGGATAGAGCGCTGCCCTCCGAAGGCAGAGGTCAGGGGTTCGAATCCCTTCGGGTGCGCCAAATCTGCCTTCCCATTTAGACAGATTGCTTCATCATCAACGAAACTAACCAGTCCCCTCGTGATTGTTGTCACAAACAGGAGGTTGCGATGGGTTTGCTCGATGTACTTAATGGCATGCAAAATGGCCCGCGCGGGGAGCCTGCGTCCAACACCAGTGCGGCCAGTGGAAGCGGCGCAGGAAGCAGTATGTCGCCTATGACCATGGCCGTGTTTGGCTTGCTTGCCTATAAAGCGGTCAAGCAGCTGACCTCAGCTCAGCCCCACCTCCCCACCTCTGACACGCAATCGCGGCCAATGCCTTCGCCCCAGACAGTGACGTCCAGCGATACGCCTTCTGGTGCTTTTGGAGATCTCCTGAAGGGTGGCTTGGGCGGTTTGCTTGCAAGTGGTGCCACGGGCAGCATCCTGAGCGAGGGGCTTGGAGAACTTATCAAGCAGTTTCAAAAAAGCGGACAATCCGAAGCGGCGAAGTCTTGGGTTGCGCAAGGCCCTAACCGGGAAATTTCTCCCATTGATCTCGCACGCGTTCTTCATCCCGATCAGATCGAGACTCTCATGGCTCAGACGGGTCTATCGCGTGAGGAGCTTCTCATGGGCCTTAGCCAACACTTGCCCGAGGCCGTTAACGCTCTGACCCCTGAAGGTCGGTTGCCGACGCAGCAGGAAGCGTCACGATGGGTTTGAGGCACATCGTCCCTGAAGACAGAGGAGCTTTTCCATGAGCGGCATTTTGTGGATCGTTATTGTTGGATTTGTGGCTGGTATCATCGCACGATTAATCTCGCCCGGTCCCAAAGAACCGTCGGGATTTGTGCTCACAACAGTTCTTGGAATCGCAGGGGCTTTCCTTGCAACCTTTATTGGTCAAGCCATTGGGCATTATGGCCCAGAGCAGGGCGCTGGATTTATAACAGCGACCTTGGGTGCAGTCGTTGTGCTCTTTATCTGGAACAGACTCGTCGCGCGAGGGAGCATCTCTGACCGGGGCCTTAATCAATAAGATCTGGTTCAGTCTCACGCTAAATTTAAAATGGGGCGCAGCCGAATTCCAATGGCGCTACCAATAAAGGCGGCTGCCACCCAAACCCAGGCTGATAGGCTGCCTGAAGCGAGCGCAGAAAAATAAGCGCCAATGTTGCAGCCGTCCGATAAGCGCGCGCCATAGCCCATCAATAAGCCACCCAGACATGCAGCTAGATTTGAGCGTCCACGCCAGTCGAGCTGGAGGACAAACCGGCCGCTCAGCGCTGCAGCAAGTGTGGCTCCGATGATGATTCCAAAATCCATCAGCGTGGTGATGTCAGAAAAAATATTCACAAATAGCGGTCCGGGATTGCCGCGCCAATAAGGCCAGCTAGCCGCGTCAAAACCAAGATGCAGAGCAATTTTTGAGCCCCATAGAGTAAAGCCAGATGTCTCGCCCCATGGTCTGCCAGCCAACACCATTGTCAGCCCGTTCAACACACCAAGTGCAACAGCGCCCCACAGCAACGACCACGGCCTGCCAAAGAGTCCAAATGGTGTGTCAGTCTTTTTGGGTGCAATTTGCTCACCTTGGGATTTACGTGGCGCAAATTTTATAACTGCAGCAAAGAGGCACAGGTGAACGCCAAGCGCCAAGGGCCAGCCTAAAATGTCCTGCGTCGTAGTGGCAGGAAAGGCTGGAAGCTCGCGCCAAAAATCTAAATGTGCAGCTCCAATGGCTGAGCCAACAATAAAGAACATCAATGTGACGAGCAGGCGCATATTGCCGCCCCCAAGGGAAAACAAAGTGCCCGAAGCACAGCCGCCACCAATCTGCATGCCGATCCCAAACAAGATCGCACCAAAAATAAATGAAACGCCAATTGATGTGACAAAGCCATTCAATGGCATTCCAAACACGGAGCCCAAATTTAAAAGAGGAAAGAAGATGAGGCTTGATATGGCCAAAGCAAAAGCTTGCGCCCGAAAGCCCGAAAAATCCCCCTGCACAAGGGCCGCGCGAAAGCTGCCAGCAAAGCCAAACGTCGATTGAAACAAGACAAAGCCTAAACTTAGCCCCACCAAAGTGAGTGCAGGTGCGCGCCAATTGGCACCAAAAGCAATCGCTAACGCAAAGAGGCCAAGCCCAAAGCTGGCCGCCCAAATAATGACGTGACGCTGCGGCTTTTGCAGATCAGCCATGGCGTTTGAGACTGAGGGCTTGATTGAAACAGTTAATGTCATTGAACGGGGCTCATTTAAAAAGTATTTTGAACGACGATGTTTCTATCAGTTCATCTGGAGCGCGTTCTGTTACAAACATTTGGATATTTTATTAATTTGAAGAGGAAAACATTTTGCTTCCCAAATATATCCGCTTGTATATCCGCTTGGCTGCGATCGCGATTGCCAGTTTTTTGTGGTTTCAACCACTCACCCTCGCCCAGACCGCCCAGACTGGGTATCAGATCGTTCATCTGCCCGTCACGATATCGACATTAGAGGAGCAACTGGCCGCTGCAATTTCAAAAAATTCTATGACCTTGGTCAATCGCGCATCCGCCAGTGATGGCGCAAAGGGGCGAGGTCTGAGTATTCGTGGCGACGTCGTCATTGGTGTGTTTCGAAACGATTATGCTTTGCGTATGCTGGATGCAAATGTTGATGCAGGCATTGAAGCGCCCATCCGCTTTCATTTGACGCAAGAGGCCGATGGCACATCCAGCCTTCGATATTATCAGCCCAGCGCCGTTTTTCTTCGCTATGAGGGCGAGGCGATAAAGGCGTTGGGCCGCGAACTTGATGGCGTCTTTGCGCAAATTGTTAAAGATGCGACGGCACATTAGCTGTCGCACCAAATATTAAAGGCCGCGAAAGCCAGCGCGCGCGACACGGTAATCCCATGAGCGTGTTTGCGACAAATCGCTACGCAACAGGGTTGATGCCTGATCGATTTCACCAGCGGTCAAATAGCTCAGCTCACCAATGGCGCGCGATTGCAGAATGAGCTCAGCGTTTTCTTTCATATAAATGGATACGAAGACAGCTTCACGCACATTGCTGCCAACACAGCATGCGCCATGGCGCGCCAATAGAACTGTCGGATTTTGACCTAAGGCACGCGCCAAGGAATGTGCCTTGGGTAGCGTATCAATCAACATGTTTGTATCGCCAAACTCTCCTTGGCTATCCCAGACTGGCACTTCATGCCCGATGACTGCTGCCATATGAAACAGGGGCTTCAATGCAATCTTGGCAACTGTGAACGGAAGAATCGAACGTGCGTGATGGTGAATGACACAATTCACATCGGGGCGTGCTTGATAAAATGCGGCGTGAATGGCGCGCTCTGCATAAGGATGGCGACCCTTTGCATCAACAGCTTCACCATCAAGCGTGAATTCCATGATGTCTGGCGCATCAACAACTTCAGGGCTGCGCGAACGCGAGAGAAAAAAGCGTTCTGGGTTAACTGGGCTGCGTATGCTGACATGACCAAAATCATCAATCACATTTTCGCGCGCCAAAATACGATTGGCGATCACCAGATCACGGATCGTATGGTCAATCTCTAAAGATGACATATTTCGCTCCCCTCCAGCATACGCTGGTGCTTATGTTTTTATGACAGGACACGACCATATTGAACTTGCTCTGTCAATTTAGACGGACATAGCACCAGATTGCGAAGGTTGCGATCATGCGTTAGCTTCAACATCTGCTGGGTCCCTTAGGCATCACGATAGGTTTCGAGTTGCACGCTCTTTTAAGGCTGCCTCATGACACAATTTGCAAATCAAAATTGGCGTTACAGACAAGCGCTGTCATGTCTGACTGCTGCCAGCGATCATCCCTCGCGCAGTGAGCTTGCCAGCGAAGTTCATGCGCGACCCTTTTTGCAGATTGCCGCGCCGGCCCGCGTCACGCATCTGGCGCTCTTCGATGGTCAGCCTGCGCGCGATCCAAATCTGCATTTTCAATTGGCGAAGGATTTTTGTGCAGCCATTGATATTGCGCCACCAGAACTAGGCGCACGGCATTTGAGCTTCAGCGCTGACGGCCTACAGGTGAAGTGGGAGCGTCACACAGAGTTCTCCACCTTAACTTTGGTGGGGGCGAGTGGCGGCGGCGAGCCCTTTGCGCATTGGCATGAGGCAAGCCCAGTGCCAATGGCCGAATGGCATTCGCGCCTGTCGGGCCTGTGTTTGGGGGCACTCCAAATCGAAGTGTTGCAGGGCGCCGCAGGCCAAGCCGCACGCGCGCATCGCCATGATTGGTTTGCTGCGGGGAGTCTTGTTGGCAGTCGTGTGTTGGGCGGGGGCGAAGTCTGGTGTGATTGGCAAGTTGGCAAGGATGGCTTTTCACGCATCCTCGTTCTCGACCTCGACTTTCGTGAAAATCAAGTGGGTCGGTTGGTTCAGCGTTTAGCTGAAATTGAAACCTATCGTTTGATGGCGCTGCTGGCTTTGCCAATTGCGCGCGACATGCTTGGCAAGCTTGAAAATCTCGATGCCGCCCTTGGTCATGTGATGCAGCGCATGACATCTGAGCAGGCTGGTGGGGATGATACCGATCTTTTGTTGAACCTGACGCAACTGGCTGGGCAGGTTGAAGCCCTGAGCGCTGGCGCCAATCGCTTCAGCGCTGCCAAGGCCTATCACCAATTGGTGTTGGCGCGGATTCACGAATTGCGCGAAGAGCGCATTGAGGGCGTGCCCACCATTGGTGAGTTTATGGAACGTCGATTGCTGCCAGCGATGGATACGTGTCGCACCGTGCAACAACGCCAATCCGATTTGGCAGAGCGAATTTCGCGCGCCATTGATTTGCTGCGCACGCGCGTCAATCTGGTGCAAGAGCGCCAGATCACAGAACTGCTGCGTGGTATGAACCAAACCGCTTCAACTCAACTCAAGCTCCAGCATGCGGTGGAAGGGCTGTCTGTTGTGGCAATCTCTTATTATGGCATCTCGTTGATTGGCCATGTGCTTGAGGCACTCCATGATGGCGGGTTGCACTTTAATGCGCGTGTTGTGGAGGCGGCACTGATTCCGCTGATTATGGGCGTCACATTTTTGATGATTCGCGGTGTCCGCCGTCGCATTGTGAAGACAACAGACAGTAAATTGCCGACGCCAAGCTCGTGATTATGGCTTTTTCCTTGCGCATTGAGGCCATTTCGCCCAAAACGCTCTGATCTTGGCTACAAACCACGCCTCATCGTCATCGGATTCCCAAATGTCGTCCCATTCTGCTTCTGAGCTGTTCACTCTGCGCGATTTCTTTCGCTACGCAATTTCGCGTTTCAGCGAGGCCGAGCTTGTCTTTGGCCATGGCACGACCAATGCGCTGGATGAGGCAGCTTTTCTGATCTTAGAAGCATTGCATTTGCCGATCGACCAGCTTGAGCCTTTCCTTGATGCCCGCCTACTCATCTCTGAGCGTCAGCGTTTGGCAGATCTGATTGAGGCCCGCGTTAAGACTCGCAAGCCTGCATCCTATCTTCTCAATAAAGCCTATGTCGGTGGCGTGCCTTTCTATGTCGATGAGCGCGTGATCGTGCCGCGTTCCTTCATTGGCGAATTGCTACGCACCGAATTGTTCAACGGCACAGAGGGCGGATTGATCGAAGATCCATTTGCCGTCACGCGCGTGTTGGATTTGTGCACGGGCTCAGGGTGTCTCGCTATTCTAGCGGCGCGTGCGTTTCCCAATGCGCAGATTGATGCGGTGGATCTATCGCCACAGGCGTTGGAAGTGGCGCGTCGCAATGTTGACGACAGTGGTTTTGAAGATCGCATTCAGCTCTTCGAGGGTGATTTGTTTCGCCCGCTTGGTCGCACGATGTACGATCTTATCATCACCAACCCACCCTATGTTGATGCTGGCGTGATGGCGGACTTGCCGCCCGAATATCGTCATGAGCCCGAAATGGCCTTGGCGGGTGGTGACGATGGTTTGGATATCGTGCGACGCATTTTGAATATAGCTGGTCAGCATTTGACAGCCGATGGTGGCATCATCTGTGAGATTGGCGAAGATCGTGATGTGTTGGAAAATGATTACGCAGGCGTGCCTTTCCTCTGGCTCGACACGCAAGACAGTTCGGGTGAAGTGTTCTGGTTGCCCGCTGAGGCTTTGCCAAAATTGCGCGTGGCGAAATAATTTAGCCGCCCGCTAAGTTATTTTACCAACGCTTTGCTCAAGCAAGCGCCACGCCTCTTGCCCGATTTGATCTTTCCAACGTTGGTAAAATCCTGTGCTCAATGTTTGGCGAAAGCTTTTCGTATCGGCCTTGTTGAGTACCATTCCGCGCGCCACCAATGTTTTTACCAATGACTGATTGAGTGTGATTGTCTCAACTCTTTGTTGAGTTACAGACAGCCAGATATTGCTGTTGACGATGCGCTGCACATCTATGGGAAGCTTGGACCAGAACGCGTCATTGGCCAGAAGATTAAAACCCGACCACATGTGATGTGTGACAGAAATATATTTTGTCACCTCGTAAAGACGATTGGTGTCGATGACGACAAGCGGATTTTCCTGTCCATCGACGCGATGGTCTTTGAGCGCAGAATAAAGCTCATTGATATTAAGCGTGACAGGTTCAGCGCCAATGGTGGTGAAAAAATCTCGAAACATTTGACCATTGGGAACGCGTATTTTTAATCCCGCCATATCCTCTACTTTGTAGACACGTCGATCAATCAAATTAAGATCACGAAAGCCATTTTCAAATGTGCCTTGTCGAAAACAATAAACCCCCTTTTTTGCGCATTCAATGCGAAGATAATCGCCAAGCGGTCCAATCATCGCACGATAGACTTGCATTGATGATTTGAAAACATAGGGCAGACCCTGCACATCCATGGCAGGAACGAGATTAGCTAAAATGCCGCCCATGAGCGTGTAAAATTGCAGGTCGCCATTGACCAACATTTTGAGAACTTCGGGATCTGATCCCTGTGTCTGATTATTTTGCGCATAGACGGTAACATCCAAACGCCCTTTTGTTTCGCGCTTCACATTGGCCCAGAGTCTTACCAATGCTCTATGCAGCGGGCTCTGCTCAGGTTGATTGTGAAATTGTCGCGCGCTCCAAAGAGGAGCGGGAAAAGTCTTTGACGGCTGTGCCAGAGCACATGTTGCAAAAGATGGTGCGGCTAAGCCCGCCGCATAGGTTAGTATTTGGCGGCGCGAAACTGTTTTCATCACAAACTCCATCCGCTATTTCATTCCAATCGTTAGAGCCTCAACGCAGAGCAACGATATAAGTCTCGCTCGCAAGCTTTGCATTCTCACTTTCGACATGATGAGCGCCCACCTAGCACCCTGCAAGTTTGTGTTTTGAGTTTTGTATCTTGAGAGCGCTTCATGTTTAACTTCGTCAAACCAATCATCGCCGCCATGATTGTGCTGCTGCCGCTGAATGCAGCACGGTCACAAGAAATTCCGCAATCTTTGCAGCAAGGCGGCAAAGAGGCCGCGATCCGCGAACGCAAAAACGCATGGACGATTGGCTTGGATTCGGGCCAGCTTGAAGGGCTCTATCCGCGCTTTGCAGCTGAGATCGCCAAAGTCTTGGACGATGGTGACAACCTGCGCGTTCTGCCGATTCTGGGATATGGCGCAGCCTCGAATTTGGAAGACCTTCTATATCTGCGCGGCGTTGACGTGGCCTTGACGCAATCGGATGTTTTTGAATTTTTCAAAACGCAACGCCAAACGCCCCGCCTCGAAAAGCGCGTGCAATATCTCATTCGTCTCTACAATACCGAGCTGCATATTCTGGCGGGGCCTAACATCAAAAACATTGCGGATTTGCGTGGCAAGAAGGTGAGCTTTGGACCGGCCGGCAATTCGGCCACGCTGACCGGTCCCATCATCTTCCAGCGGCTCGGCGTCAAAGTTGAAGAATTGCTGATCGATCACACAGCAAGTTTAGAGGCGCTTAAGAAGGGTGAGATTTCCGCCATTGTGCGTGTTGTGGGCAAGCCCATTGAGCCCTTGGCAAAATTGCCTGCCGACTCTGGCCTGCACTTTCTCTCAATCCCCAGCATGAAATTGTTCGATGATATTTATACCATCGGCGAGCTCAATCACGGCGACTACCCCAACCTCATTCCTGCTGGTGAGAAGGTGGAGACCATTGCCGTCCCCACGGTGTTAGCAGTCTATAATTGGCCGCGCGGGTCAGATCGGTTCAAGCGGCTGGAGAAGTTCACCCGGGCGTTGCTGACAAAATTCGACCGCTTCCAAGGCTCAAGCTTCCACCCCAAATGGAAAGAGATCAATCTGGCAGCCACTCTGCCAGGATGGCAGCGCTTCTCAGTGGCCGAAGACATGCTTGCTCAGCCCGCCCCTGACAAAGCCGGGGCAAGTGATGCCGCTGCAGAGTTCGATAATTACCTTCAAGACCAAGGTGGAAGGGTGCGCTCACTGTCACGAGCTAAGCGAGATGCGCTGTTTAGGGACTTTGAGAGGTGGCGCGCCCACCGAAACGATGATGGCTCAACAGGTCTGCCTAAAAATTAGTCAGATAAATAGTCTCTGCCCAATTATAGGGCGATAAAATATGCAAATGGCGGCTTGAAGCCGCCATTTTTGCTTTTGGGCCAATGTCTCAACGGAGATTCAAGGCACGCTGCGCTGGCATAGGCATTGCTTTCCTCCTTTGAGTTCCGAGCAGCCCAATTGGGGCGCTGCTTTGAAATGCAATTCTAATGAAGGGGAAGCTTATGATTTTTTCTCGGCGGTCCATTTTGCGCGCGACCAGCGCAGCCGTTGGTGGCGCCATGGCGCTCTCAGCGTTTGGTGCTCAGGCAGCAGACACAATTAAAATTGGCGTTCTCCATTCTCTCTCGGGCACGATGGCCATCAGCGAAACAACGCTGAAGGATGTCATGTTGATGCTCATCGATGAGCAGAACAAGAAGGGCGGCGTTTTGGGCAAAAAGCTTGAAGCCGTTGTTGTAGATCCAGCTTCTAATTGGCCATTGTTTGCAGAAAAAGCACGCGAGCTGATTTCAAAGGAAAAAGTCGCTGCCGTATTTGGCTGCTGGACTTCAGTGTCGCGCAAGTCCGTCTTGCCTGTGTTTGAAGAGCTGAATTCCATCCTCTTCTACCCAGTGCAATATGAGGGCGAAGAATCACAGCGCAATGTGTTTTACACAGGTGCGGCTCCCAATCAGCAAGCCATTCCTTCTGTCGACTATCTGATGTCGAAAGACGGCGGTGAAGTGAAGCGTTGGGTTTTGGCTGGTACCGATTACGTCTATCCACGCACAACCAACAAAATTCTTGAAGCCTATCTGAAGTCAAAGGGCGTTAAGTCCGAAGACATTATGATCAACTACACACCATTCGGTCATTCCGATTGGCAGACGATTGTGGCTGACATCAAGAAGTTCGGTTCAGCTGGTAAGAAGACTGCTGTTGTGTCGACCATCAACGGCGACGCCAATGTGCCTTTCTATAAGGAACTCGGCAACGCTGGCATCAAGGCAACTGACATTCCAGTCGTCGCTTTCTCGGTGGGTGAAGAAGAGCTAGCCGGCATTGATACCAAGCCACTCGTTGGTCATCTTGCCGCTTGGAACTACTTTCAGTCGATCGATACTCCAGAAAACAAAGCCTTCATTGCGCAGTGGAAAGCCTACACAAAGAATCCAAAGCGCGTGACCAACGATCCTATGGAAGCCCATGTGATTGGTTTCAATATGTGGGTGAAGGCAGTTGAAAAGGCTGGCACCACGGATACCGATGCTGTCATCGACGCGATGGTTGGTATCTCGGTTCCAAACTTGACTGGTGGCTATTCAGCCATGATGCCAAACCATCACATCACCAAGCCAGTCTTGATTGGTGAGATCCAGGCAGACGGCCAGCTCAACACAGTCTGGCAGACATCTGGAACTGTGGTTGCCCAAGAATGGTCGCCATATCTGGAAGGATCTAAGGATCTGATCTCTGATTGGCGCAAGCCACTTGCCTGCGGCAACTTCAACGTGAAGACCGGCAAGTGCGGTGGTAAAAGCTAATTGAGTGCTAAGCTTGTATAGATCGAAATAACAAAATAGATGGAGGCGGCGTTTCGCCTCCATCTTTACGGCGACAAGCAACGTCGGCGTTTGAGGTTGGAAACATAATGAGCCTGACATTTCGCAGCCTACCGATTTTGGCGGCATTCTTCTTCATATTTGCGATTTTAGGGCATGGCCTTTCGCCCGCGCGCGCTGATGCGAGCGACGATATTTTTGCAAATTTCGCGACCGATAAATTTTCAGACACCGAAAAAGCTGTGGTTGGCCTTGCGGCCAGCGCAACACCCAACAGTCTCACAATCCTCGAAGCCTTGGCCGATGGGCGTTTGTACTTCGACGCCAGCACAAAAATCGTTTATTTCAAAAGCACTGATGGCGCGCTCTATGTCGCAACCTCAAACGCTAAAGCTGCCGACGTGAATGCAGCGGCACTCAAAAAAGTTCGCCTCAACAACACTGTGCGCTCCGCACTGCAATCGGCACAAGGTTCTATGGGCCTGTTAGCTGCTGACCCGGCCCGCCGTCGCTCTGCCGCTGAAGCCGTGTTCAAAGCACATGATATTGCCGCTTTGCCTGCTGTTGATTTGGCGCTGACACGTGAGACAGATTCGCGCGTCAAATTGGCTTTCACGCAAGCGCGCGCCGCCATTCTTGCTTATGACACAACGGCCACCGACCTTCAGCGTTTGACCGCGATTGATGTTTTACGCGAACGCGCCGATCAAGACACCTTGGGACATTTATCCGCCATTGCCGCCAGTTCTGATGGCCGCATCAAGACTGCTGCCCAAGCGGGTATGACCGCCATTCAATCGCGTTTAAGTCTGTTGAGCGGCGTGCAAAATATTTGGTACGGCCTGTCGCTTGGTTCGGTCCTGCTGTTGGCTGCGATTGGTCTTGCAATTACCTTTGGCGTGATGGGCGTCATCAATATGGCCCATGGCGAAATGGTGATGCTAGGAGCTTACACGACCTTTGTCGTGCAAGACTGGATCAGGGTCCACAATCCCGCTTTGTTTGATTACTCGCTTCTCATCGCTTTGCCCTTGGCATTTCTTGTCACCGCTATTGTAGGCATGATGATTGAGCGTATTGTCATTCGCTATCTCTACGGTCGCCCATTAGAAACATTGCTGGCTACCTTCGGTGTGTCTCTTGTTTTGCAACAGGCTGTGCGTTCGATCTTTGGCGCTAACAATCGCGAAGTGGGCGCACCAAGCTTTATGGCGGGCTCTTTTGATTTGGGCGGGCTTGCGATCACGTCGGGCCGCATGTGGATCGTGTTTTTCACCATCCTTGTGTTTGGCCTGTTGCAATTGATGCTGAAGACAACGTCCTTTGGTTTGCGCATGCGCGCTGTGACGCAAAATCGGCGCATGGCGTCGGCCATGGGCATTGATACCAATCGCATCTACGCCATGGCCTTTGGTCTGGGCTCAGGCATTGCAGGCATCGCCGGTGTCGCTCTCTCGCAGATTGATAATGTGTCGCCCAATCTTGGCCAGAGCTACATCATCGATAGTTTTATGGTTGTGGTGTTTGGTGGTGTGGGCAATTTGTGGGGCACGCTCGTGGCCGCCTTCACGCTTGGCATTGCCAATAAATTTCTTGAGCCGATGGTCGGCGCGGTTCTGGGCAAAATCCTTCTGCTGGTTTTCATCATCGTCTTTATTCAAAAGCGGCCGCGCGGTCTGTTCGCGCAAAAAGGCCGTGCGGTGGAGGTATGATGATGCAATCCCTTCTCAACCTTCTCGATCTGCGTGGGCGTATTTTTCTGGGCTGTTTGGCTGCCGTCATCATCATTGTGCCTATATGCACATTGTTGATCCCAGCCGGCTCCATGCTCCATATGCCAACCTATGTGGTGGCGTTGCTGGGCAAATATTTGTGCTACGCGCTGCTGGCTTTGGCACTTGATTTGGTCTGGGGCTATTGCGGTATTTTGTCGCTGGGCCACGGCGCTTTCTTTGCGTTGGGCGGTTATGCGATGGGCATGTATCTTATGCGCCAGATCGGCACGCGCGGCGTCTATGCCGATCCAATCTTGCCTGACTTCATGGTGTTCTTGAATTACAAAGTTCTGCCCATGACATGGTGGGGTTTTCAATCCTTCCCCTATGCTCTTCTGATGGTCATTTTGGTGCCGGGCCTGTTGGCTTTTGTCTTTGGCTGGTTTGCGTTTCGCTCGCGCGTCACAGGCGTCTACCTTTCCATCATCACGCAAGCCCTCACCTATGCTTTGCTCCTCGCTTTCTTTCGCAATGATATGGGCTTTGGCGGCAATAATGGCCTGACCGATTTCAAAGATATTTTGGGCTTTAACGTGCAGGCGGATGGTACGCGTGTTGTGCTGCTGATGTTGTCGGCACTTGCGCTTGCTGCGGGCTATATGGTGGCGCGAGCTGTCACCATGTCGAAATTTGGCAAAGTGGTCATTGCCATTCGTGATGCCGAATCGCGCGCACGCTTTTTGGGCTATCGCGTCGAGACCTATAAGCTTGTTGTGTTTGTTTTGTCTGCCATCATGGCTGGCATTGCTGGTGCGCTCTATGTGCCGCAAGTGGGCATTATCAATCCCTCCGACTTCTCGCCCGCCAATTCGATTGAGGCTGTGATCTGGGTGGCAGTGGGTGGTCGTGGCACTTTGATTGGTGCAGCGCTTGGCGCGTTGATCGTGAATTTTGGCAAGACCTATTTCACCGGTGCTTTGCCTGAATTGTGGTTGTTTGCTCTGGGCATGTTGTTTGTGCTCGTCACTCTATTCCTGCCCAAGGGCGTGCTGGGTGTGATTGATGATGTGATGGAACGCCGTCGCATATCTAAGCGCAAACCAATGGCGGCGGAGTAAATTATGGCATTCGCCAGCGACAATCCCTCACTCACCGCGTCCTTGCTTTATCTTGATGGCGTCAGCGTCAGCTTCGATGGCTACAAGGCCTTGCGCGGTCTTTCGCTCACGCTCATGCCCAATGAAATGCGCGCCATCATCGGCCCCAACGGGGCTGGCAAAACCACGATGATGGATATTATCACGGGCAAGACACGGCCTGATGAAGGCGATGTGTTTTTTGCTGGTGAGCATGATCTGACAAAATTGGATGAGGCCGAGATTGCCGAATTGGGCATTGGTCGTAAATTCCAAAAGCCGACGGTATTCGAACATCACACCGTCACCGATAATATTTTGCTCTCGCTTAAAGCGCCGCGCCAATCGCTGGCTACTTTGTTTGGACGCACAACAGCAGCGCAATCTCAACGCATCGAAGAAGTGCTGCATATCATTCGTTTGCACGCGCATGGTGATCGACAAGCGGGCGCGCTCTCACATGGTCAAAAGCAATGGCTTGAGATTGGCATGTTGCTCGCGCAAGATCCGCAGCTGCTTTTGGTCGATGAGCCGGTGGCTGGCATGACCGATGCCGAGACGGCGCAAACAGCCGAATTGCTGCGCGAGATTGCTAAAGATCATTCCGTTGTCGTAGTTGAACATGACATGACCTTTGTACGCGATCTTGGCGTCAAAGTGACTGTTTTGCATGAAGGTTCAGTGCTGGCCGAAGGCCCGCTTGATGTGGTCAGCGCGGACCCCCGTGTGATCGAAGTGTATTTGGGGCGCTAAATGCTCGCTGTGAACAATATCGATCTCTATTATGGCGCAGCGCAAGCTCTGCGCTCCGTCTCCGTGCAAGCCAATCCGGGACGCATCACTTGCGTGCTGGGTCGCAATGGCGTTGGTAAATCCTCTTTGTTGCGCGCCATCACGGGCATTCAATCCATATCGGCAGGTGAAATTCTCATGAATGGTGAGAACATTGCCGCATTGCCGCCTCATGAACGCGCGCGGCGTGGCATTGCTTATGTGCCGCAGGGCCGCGAGATTTTTCCACTTCTCACCGTGCGTGAAAATTTAGAAACCGGCTTTGCGCCACTGCCACGCTCTGAGCACAATGTGCCCGACGAAGTGTTTGATTTGTTCCCGGTGTTGAAAGACATGCTTTGGCGACGCGGTGGCGATTTGTCCGGCGGTCAGCAGCAGCAATTGGCGATTGGCCGTGCGCTTGTCACGCGCCCCAAATTGCTCGTGTTGGACGAGCCAACCGAAGGCATCCAGCCGTCCGTCATCAAAGACATTGGCCGCGCGATTCTGTATCTGCGCTCCAAGGGCGATATTGCGATTGTTCTGGTTGAGCAATATTTTGAATTTGCCCGTGACTTAGCCGATGATTTTGTCGTGATGGATCGTGGTACGATTGTCCTTTCTGGCGAAAAAGCCTCTATGGTGGAGCAGGATGTGCGCCGATATATGTCGGTGTGAGTGTCTGCAATGCCGTTAGGGATCATGGAAAAGCCAGTCGACCTTTTGCCAGCCTCTGCGCGTGCGCGCGGCGAAATCCGCGCTCATTTTGCTTGCATTGATGGCCGCACCCATCTCATGCGTGCTTATGAGGGCGGCGGCTGGCGTTTGCGCCATCCCAAAACACCCAATGGTCTTGAGGTTGTCACCGTCAACACAGGTGGCGGCATTTTGGGCGGCGATCAAACGCGGCTGTCATTTGATTTGGGCCCTCAGGCCGATGTGACGCTGACCAGTCAGGCGGCTGAGAAAATCTATCGCGCGGATTGCGAAGCCTCAGAGATCTCGCTGAACCTGACTTTGGCCAGCAAGGCCCGCCTCTCATGGCTGCCGCAAGAAATGATTCTGTTCAACGGCGCCAATCTGGTGCGCAATGTTGATATTGCTATGGCGCAGAACGCCGAGCTTACCCTTGTCGAGAGCACGATCTTTGGTCGTCATGCCATGGGTGAAGAGATTACGCGCGGTGTCATGCGCGACAACTGGCGCATCAAGCGTGCGGATAAACTCATCTTCGCCGATACGCTCCATCTTGAGGGCGGCATGCAAAGTAAAATTGTGAATCATCTCAAGCGGTCCGCCATCGGCAAGGGGGCTCGCGCCAGCGCGCTGATTTTACAAATATCGCCCAATGCCGCGGCCCAAGTTGATACGCTGCGTGCGCTCCTTGATACGCACACCCACGATACGTTTGAGTGGGGCGTGAGCGCGTGGAACGGTATGTTGGTGTTGCGTATGCTTGCCATCTCGCCAGAGCGCTTGCGTCTGGCTATTGTGGCTTCTCTCATTCATCTGCGCGGGCAAGATATGCCGCGCGTCTGGCAATAAACGGAGTTTGTCATGAATCTCACACCGCGTGAAAAGGACAAATTACTCATCGCCATGGCGGCCATTGTGGCGCGCAAGCGCTTGGAGCGCGGCGTCAAGCTCAATCACCCTGAAGCGATTGCGCTCATCACGGATTTTGTGGTTGAGGGCGCGCGTGATGGACGCACCGTGGCCGAGCTCATGGAAGCGGGCGCGCATGTCGTCACCGCCGATCAGGTGATGGATGGCATCGCTGATATGATCCACGATGTGCAGGTGGAAGCGACATTCCCTGATGGCACAAAACTCGTCACCGTTCACAATCCCATTCGCGGCGCCAATTCCACTTTGGTGCCGGGCGAAGTGTTGGCGGGGGAGGGCGATGTGCACATGAACGAAGGGCGCGAAACGCTGACTCTTACAGTCGCCAATTCAGGTGATCGTCCCATTCAAGTGGGTTCGCATTATCATTTCTTTGAAACCAATCCGGGTTTGAAATTTGAGCGCGCCAAAACACGTGGGATGCGCCTTGATATTCCTGCTGGCACGGCCGTGCGTTTTGAGCCAGGCCAGACGCGCGATGTCCGACTTGTGCCGCTGACGGGCCAGCGTGAAGTCTATGGGTTTCGCCAAGAGATCATGGGCAAGCTCTAACACATCCACTCATTTGACGACCGATTTCAGGAAGCAGTGTCATGGCCACTAAAATCACACGCGCCGCTTATGCCGATATGTTTGGCCCCACAACAGGCGATAAAGTTCGCCTTGCTGATACATCGCTCTTTATCGAGATTGAAAAAGATTTCACGACCTATGGCGAGGAAGTGAAGTTTGGCGGGGGCAAAGTCATTCGTGATGGCATGGGCCAATCGCAAATGACGCGCGCGCAAGGCGCGATGGATACGGTCATCACCAATGCTGTCGTGATTGACCATTGGGGCATTATCAAATGCGATGTGGGTTTGCGCGATGGCCGCATTGCTGCACTTGGCAAAGCGGGCAATCCAGAAATTCAACCCAATGTTGATATCGTTATTGGACCGGGCACCGAAATCATTGCGGGAGAGGGTAAAATCCTGACCGCAGGTGGTTTTGATACGCATATTCATTTCATCTGCCCGCAGCAGGTTGAAGAAGCTCTGATGTCAGGCGTCACGTCCATGTTGGGGGGCGGCACAGGACCAGCGACGGGCACGTTTGCCACCACATGCACGCCCGGCCCATGGCACATTGCGCGCATGATTGAGGCGGCTGATTCCTTCCCCATGAATCTTGGTTTTGCTGGCAAGGGCAATGCGGCCACACCGGGCGGTTTAGTTGAACAGATTGCGGCAGGTGCTTGCGCACTCAAGCTCCATGAAGATTGGGGCACCACACCGGCCGCGATTGATAATTGCTTGAGTGTTGCCGACGATCACGATGTGCAGGTGATGATCCACACTGACACGCTCAACGAATCTGGCTTTGTCGAAGATACGATCAAGGCGTTTAAGGGCCGCACCATTCACGCCTTCCACACCGAGGGCGCAGGTGGTGGTCATGCACCTGATATTATCAGCGTGGCGAGCCTACCCAATGTCTTGCCCTCTTCCACAAATCCAACGCGCCCCTTCACGCGCAACACATTGGATGAACATCTCGATATGTTGATGGTCTGTCATCATCTCGATCAATCCATTCCTGAAGACCTTGCGTTTGCGGAGAGTCGCATTCGCAAAGAAACCATTGCGGCAGAGGATATTTTGCACGATCTTGGTGCGCTCTCCATGATGTCTTCCGACAGCCAAGCGATGGGCCGCGTAGGCGAAGTTATCATTCGCACATGGCAGACAGCCGATAAAATGCGCCGTCAGCGCGGACCGCTAGAGGGTGAAAAGACAGGCTCTGATAATGAGCGCGTCAAACGCTATATCGCCAAATACACAATCAATCCCGCCATTGCGCATGGCGTGTCGCGTCACATTGGGTCGGTGGAGGCAGGCAAGCTTGCCGATCTCGTCTTGTGGACGCCAGCGTTTTTTGGAGTCAAACCTGATCTCATCCTCAAGGGCGGCATGATTGCAGCTGCTCCCATGGGCGATCCCAATGCGTCTATTCCCACACCGCAGCCCGTGCATTATCGCACGATGTTTGGGGCCTATGGCCGTGCGCGCACACAAACTTCTTTGACCTTTGTATCGCAGCTCGCTCTTGATAAGGGCATTGGTCAGGCGCTAGGCGTACAAAAAACCCTTGTGGCCGTTGAGAATACGCGCGGCCAGATTTCCAAGGCCAATATGGTGCGCAACAATGCGACACCCAAATTGAAGGTTGATCCAGAAACCTATGCGGTGACGGCTGATGGCGTGTTGCTGACCTGTGAGCCCGCCGATGTGCTGCCCATGGCGCAGCGCTATTTCATGTTCTAACCGTCAGTGAACCAGCTCAGTGTGGTAGACTTCTTTGTGCGCTTTGTGCATTTGACGTGCGTTCAAGAAACCGCATTGTGCCGCCACCAAATCCTGCGAGGCAGCGGGGCCATGCAGTTCGAACAATTTTTGCGCAAAGGTCAAACGCAATTGCGCCAAATAGCGTCCCGGCGTGCAGCCTTCGTGTCGCTTGAACGAGGCATCAAGGGCAGGCACCGACATATTCACCGCACTGCCAATCTGGCTCAGAGTGCGAACAACAGCGAAGTGCTCGTGGATGTAATCGACTGCGGCGCGATGTTGGCGCACCGAGTCAGACACCCGAACATCGCCGCGTTGGGCCGCCAACACCAACATGCGTGCTACGCTATTGGCCAGCACATGCTCGCACGTCTCGTCATAGACTTCCCGGCTCAGCAAGGCCCAATCGGCCAGATCATATTCGCGCGCAAAAAACTCAACATCGGTGCGCAAATCTTCAATGCCAGGAAAATCGGGAATGTAAGACGCTTCGTCCAGCAAGCGCCGAATGGGCGCTTCGCAACCAAAATGATCGAGCGCGCCTTCAATCAGCCCATTGGACATGGTGAGCCCCAAGATTGTGCCATCATTGATGGCAAGTCCATTCAAGTTGGCTCCACCCGACAAAATGCCCTTTGTGCCAGAGGTCATAGAAATCTCTTTGCCACCGGTTTGGGCAGCAAAATTTCCGTTGAAGGGGAAGAAAAATGTTGAGGTCTGTGCCGAGCCGCGCGTCACTGAAAAGTTCTGGCCTTGCGCCGCTAGCAAGCGAACCGAATTCGCACGCACGCCGCTGGCAGACACAGAAAATGGATCTTGGATGCAGGAAATATGGTTAAGATCTTCATAGGTCGCTTTGAAAAATGTCTGCGCCTCGTCCAGATTGGTCGTATGTAACGCACCAAATCGTTCGAGCGGCAAAGCGCAGTTTTGGGACGACTGAAAGACTTGCGACATGAGATCAACTTTACCGGAATTAAACTGAGTAAAACGCAGTACATATATGATTTTTATTAGCTAAAGCGCTGCTATAGAAAGTGTCAACCACCCTTACATAAGGTAAAGTCAAATGTTGCGCGCATTGCGAGTAATTCCCGGCGGGGCCGCTGGCCACACAATAGATGATGTTGTTGTGCTTGATCATACAGATCGTCATCGTCGCCGCATAACACTCAATGGTGTGCGGGGCATATCATTCCTGCTCGATCTTGAAAGTGCGACTGCTTTACGCAACGGCGATGCTCTGGTGCTTGATGATGGGCGGCTTGTGGAAATTGTGGCGGCTCCTGAAGAATTATCGGAAATACGCTGTGGCAATGCGCTGCAAGTTGCGCGCATGGCGTGGCATCTGGGCAATCGCCATCTGCCAGCTGAAATTTATGAAACGCGCATTCGCATCAGGCGCGATCCAATCATTGAAGATATGGCGCGCGGCCTGGGTGGAAAAATTGTCTTGATCGAAGCGCCCTTCGAGCCAGAGGGTGGAGCTTATGCAGCTCCCCATACACCAGCCCCCCGTGCGCCAGCACCTCACGCACATGAGCATAAGCACACGGACGCTTGCACGCATGATCATCATGCGGGTCATAAACACGGTTGAGTGTAGATGAATGATCTGAGCCTGCCGTTATTCATCTGGTTGTCGCCCTCTTTTCCTGTGGGCGCGTTTGCGTATAGCCATGGGCTTGAGCAAGCGGTGGAGACAGGTGACATTGCTGATGCGGCAAGTCTGCAAATGTGGATTCATGATCTGTTGCATCATGGCTCAGGGCGCAATGATTGCGTGTTGCTGGTTGAGGCGTGGAGTGCCGCTCGCGTGAAAGATTTTGATCGCTTACGCGCGGTCAACGAATTGGCTCTGGCTTTGGCGCCATCGGCTGAGCGTTATTTGGAGACGCGTTCACAAGGCAATGCATTTGTCTTGGCGATTGCTAGCGCGTGGCCCTGCCCCATGTTGGATGAACTCAAGCGCGCTGATGGGGATGTGGCCTATGTGGTGGCGCTGGCCACCGCTGCCAGCGTGCATCAATGCCCGTTACGCGCCACACTTGAAGCCGCCCTGCTCGCCTTTGTGGCCAATCTCGTCTCAGCCGCCGTGCGTCTTGGTCCTATTGGCCAAACGGATGGCCAGAAAATTATAGCAGCCTGTGTCGCTGATGTGCGCGCCATTGCGGAGCAAGCAGAGACATCATCACTTGCCGATCTTGGCGGCTCGAGTTTGCGCGCCGATCTTTTATCCATGCGTCACGAGACGCAATATTCGAGGTTGTTTCGATCATGACATCATCATCACAAACATCATCATCTAAACATGGCCCTTTGCGTGTGGGCGTCGGCGGACCGGTGGGCTCAGGCAAAACAGCGCTGATGGAGCAATTGTGCAAACGCCTACGTGATGTCTATGACATCGCTGCCATCACCAATGATATCTACACCAAGGAAGATGCGCGTCTGCTGACAGTGGCTGGCGCACTACCTGCCGAGCGCATCATGGGCGTGGAGACTGGTGGTTGTCCTCACACGGCTATCCGCGAAGATGCGTCTATCAATTTGGCCGCCGTGGAAGATATGCGCCAGCGCTTTCCAAAGCTCGATTTGATTTTGATTGAATCGGGTGGCGACAATCTGGCTGCAACATTTTCGCCAGAACTCGCTGATATTACGCTCTATGTCATCGATGTGTCGGGAGGCGAAAAAATTCCACGCAAGGGCGGGCCTGGCATTACGCGTTCAGATTTGCTCATCATCAATAAGATTGATTTGGCGCCCCATGTGGGCGCGTCATTAGAGGTGATGGAGGCTGATACCAAAGTGCAGCGCAATCAGCGCCCCTTCGTTTTCTCCAATATGAAAACCGGTGAGGGCGTTGATCGCATCATTGCATTCATCGAAGAAAAGGGTGGCTTGGTGCGAGGCTGATCTACAGCCAACGGCGTAGCCAGAATTGTCGTCCCGGCCTTGAGCCGGGATCCAGAGTGGCTCGAACTTTCCGATTAGTCGCAACGAAGCACAGTTGCCCTTGGCTTCTGGATCCCGGATCTGCGCTGCGCTTGTCCGGGATGACAGTGTACCAAATCACCCCATCGTTGGCATGATAAAGCTCGCACCGTCCTTGATGCCGCTCGACCAGCGCGAGGTGACTGTTTTTGTTTTGGTGTAGAAGCGGATTGAATCTGGTCCGTGCTGATTGAGATCGCCGAAGATGGATTTCTTCCAGCCACCAAAACCATGATAGGCGAGCGGCACGGGGATTGGCACATTCACGCCGACCATGCCGACTTGCACGCGTGATGTGAAATCACGCGCAGCATCACCATCGCGCGTATAGATCGCAACGCCATTGCCATATTCATGATCATTGCAAAGAGCCAGCGCTTCTTCGTAATTTTGCGCACGCACGACTGAGAGCACAGGTCCAAAGATTTCTTCTTTGTAGATGCGCATGTCTTTGGTCACGTGATCGAACAAACATCCGCCAAGATAAAAGCCGTTCTCATAGCCCTGCATTTTGAAACCGCGACCATCGACACAAAGCTTGGCGCCTTCTGTCACGCCAATATCAACATAGTCCCGCACCTTTTGCAGATGCGCGCCCGTCACAAGGGGACCAAAGTCAGCCGATGAATCGGTGGACGGTCCAATCTTGAGGGATTCAACACGCGGAATGAGATGGCGCATGAGTTCTTCTGCAGTGCCCTCGCCTACAGGGACTGCAACAGAGATCGCCATGCAGCGCTCGCCGGCAGAACCGTAGCCAGCGCCCATCAAACCATCGACGGCCTGTTTCATATCGGCGTCTGGCATAATCACCATATGGTTTTTAGCGCCGCCAAAACATTGCACGCGTTTGCCCGTGGCAGCTGCGCGTCCATAAATATATTGCGCAATCGGTGTGGAGCCCACAAATCCAATGGCTGCAATGTCTGGATCATCCAGCAGCGCATCGACTGATTCCTTATCGCCGTTGACGACGTTGAGAATGCCAGCGGGCAGACCGGCTTCGATCATCAATTCAGCCAGACGCAATGGCACGCCGGGATCGCGCTCGGATGGCTTCAAGATAAAGGCATTGCCGCACGCAATCGCTGGCGCAAATTTCCACATCGGGATCATGGCTGGAAAATTGAACGGTGTAATACCAGCCACAACGCCCAGCGCTTGGCGCATCGAATAAATATCAATGCCGGGGCCAGCGCCGTCGGTGAATTCGCCCTTCATCAAATGCGGAATGCCAGCGGCAAATTCCACCACTTCAACGCCGCGCTGAATGTCGCCCTTGGCATCGGCAATCGTCTTGCCATGTTCACGCGCTAGCAATTCAGCCAGCGCTTCGTTCTCGCGCGTCATCAATTCGAGAAATTTCATCATCACACGCGCGCGGCGCTGTGGGTTCACGGCGGCCCATGCGGGCTGAGCGGCCTTGGCGTTGAGAACGGCAGCGCGCACTTCGGCGCTGTTGGCCAGCGGCACTTGGGAGATGATTTCGCCGGTCATTGGCTGATAGGCGTCAGCAAAGCGCCCCGATGTGCCCATGACCTTCTTGCCGCCGATAAAATGATGAAGCTCGCGCATGTGCCGTCTCTCCCAAAATTATAATCTTGGGCTTATTTTAGGTTTGCTTTTTTTCACATCAAGATCAATTATCTCGCATCCATTGTGCATAAATGCAGGTCTGGGAACATGGCAAATCGAGCGTTGATGGCAGGCCAGTCCGCAATGGATTGGGACAATGCTCGGATTTTTCTGAGTGTGGCTCGGGCTGGCCAGTTTCTGGCCGCTGCGCGCCAATTGCGGGTCGATCACGCCACGGTCAGCCGGAAAATCACGGCTTTGGAGACCGCATTGGGCGCGCGCTTGTTCGATCGGCGCACCCATGGCTGCCTTTTGACCCCGGCTGGCGAGCAGTTTTTGAGCGTGGCCGAGCGGGTTGAGGCTGAAATTTTGAAGATTCAGGCCGATCTTGGCAGCCATGCGCCTGAAATTGCAGGCACCGTGCGCATTGGCACGCCTGATGGCTTTGGTACGATGTTTTTAAGTGCCCGGCTTGGCAAATTGGTGGCGCGTCACCCCGGCCTCACCATTCAGCTGGTGCCAGTGCCGCGCACGTTTTCGCTCTCCAAGCGCGAGGCCGATATTGCCATTACCATTGATGAGCCAGACAGCGGCCGCCTCTATGTGCGCAAGCTGACCGATTACAGCCTGCATTTTTACGCCGCCCGCTCTTATGTCGCCAAGCATGGGGAGCCCAAAACGATTGAGGACCTTTCCAGCCATCCCCTTGTCACCTATGTGCAGGATCTGTTGTTTTCGAGCGCGCTGAATTTTGTGCCCGAAATCTTTGGGCCAAGCTTCCGGCGTCTGGAATGTGCCAGCGCTTTGGGGCAGAACGAGGCGGTGCGCACGGGCGCCGGCATTGGCATTTTGCATGATTATCATGCGCGACATGATGAGGCTTTGCAGATGGTTTTGCCCGACCTTAGCTTTAAGCGCGCCTATTGGATCGTGACGCATGCTGATTTGCGTGACATGCTGCGCGTGAAAACCGTGGTCGATTTCATCGCAAAAGAAGTCGCCGATCATCGGCAAGAATTTGCTTGAAGTGCATTGGCTTGAGACGATTTTTGTAAAACGGCCCCGTTGGGTCAAGGAACAGAACAAATGGCATCGAAGCTTGAACAGTTAAAATCCATGACCACCATCGTTGCCGATACTGGCGACATGGAATCCATCGGCGTCTTCAAGCCGACCGATTGCACCACCAATCCCACTTTGATTCTCAAAGCCGCGCAAATGCCTGCCTATGCGCATATCGTTGATGAAGCGATTGAATGGGGCCTGAGCCATCATCGTGTCACCAGCCAAGTCACAGATCGTTTGGCGGTGAATTTTGGTGCTGAGTTGGCCAAGATCGTACCCGGTCGTGTGTCGACGGAAGTGGATGCTGATCTGTCATTCGATGTTGACGCCATGGTCAACAAGGGCCGCGCGCTGATTGCTGATTATGAATCGCGTGGTGTGCCGCGTGGTCGCGTCCTCATCAAATTGGCAGCGACGTGGGAAGGTATTCGTGCCGCCGAGATTTTGAAAAAAGATAAGATCGACTGCAATATGACTTTGCTGTTCTCGCTGGCCCAAGCTGCAGCTTGCGCAGATGCGGGCGCTTATCTGATTTCGCCATTTGTGGGTCGTATTCTTGATTGGTACGTCAAGAATGAAGGCAAGTCCTATACGGCTGAGACGGATCCTGGCGTGTTGTCGGTGCATCAAATCTATCGCTATTACAAAGCACACGGCATCGACACGGTTGTGATGGGGGCCTCGTTCCGCAATTTGGGCGAAATCGAAGCTTTGGCTGGCTGTGATCGTCTCACCATTTCTCCACAATTGCTGGAGCAATTGGCCAAGGATGAGGGCACGCTCACGCGTCGTCTCTCGCCGTCTGACACACGCGATGTGCCAGCGCGCATGAATTTGGATGAAAAGACGTTCCGCTTCTTGATGAATGAAGATGCGATGGCGACCGAGAAATTGTCTGAAGGCATTCGCATGTTCACGAAAGACTTGCGCGCTTTGCGTGAGCTCGTCTCGCATCGTCTTGAAGGCTAACGGCCTCGAGCGTTAACGGCAAAGTTTTTGGCCAAAGTGGTCAAGACGACACATTGTTGCCGTGAAGTTAGCTCACCTTTGCGTTTCTCCCATTTTGGAGAGACGCAAAGGAGCTATTCATGGACGCGGCGCCCAAGACCCGGATCATCCATCATCATATGTGGGAGACCATCGTGTTTGGCGTCATCACCATTGCGCTGACGCAGGTGGTGCTCACGCGCGTCGTGGATCAAAAGCCTGTTGCGCAGACGTCTCAAGCAATTGTTATCCCCGTACCAGCACAAGTGTCGCCTGATACTGAGTTGCGTCACGCTGAGCTTGCCGCCGACGCTTTGTCACACGTCGCTCCTTTGCGCGACCTCGAGCCCCAGCTTGCACCAGTGCCCGTTGTGAAGCCCACGCCTAAGGCAATTGCAGCCGTGCGCTCGCCCGCAAAGCCACAGTCTGTGGCGCGCTTAGCACCTCTGGCCCCATTGCCTGAAACCATCATCGTGGCCTCACAACCAGCCGCACCCCTCTTGCCCCAAACCTTGCCGCAAACTGTGGCACGGGCCGATGCGATTGTTCCACCTGCGGACATTCCCTTGGCTCAGGGCTATGGACCGCATGATTTTCGCCCCAAGGCCAAACGCTTTCCCATGGTTGCCGCCATCAGCGATGAAATGGCCAATGTGGGGCGCGGCATAGCTGCTTATGTGCCTTGGTTTTAGCTTCGGGTTCCAAACTATAGGGTGACGGGCTTGCTTTGTGCCGCGTCACCCCCCATCCTTGAGGCATGGTTGCCTCACATGATCCGGGCCTAAAAAAATCGCCCTTGGAAAATTTATCCCTGAACCGAAGCGCTTTGAGTGCGCTGAACGAGCGGTCGCGGGAAATTTTCAAACATATCGTTGATTCTTATCTAGCCACCGGCGATCCGGTTGGCTCGCGCCATTTGGCGCGCCTACTCCCCATGACGCTCTCGCCCGCCTCTGTGCGCAATGTGATGCAAGATCTTGAGGAATTGGGCCTCGTCTATGCGCCCCACACCAGTGCTGGCCGTCTGCCCACCGAATTGGGGCTGCGCTTTTTCGTCGATGCTTTGTTGGAAATCGGCGATCTGCCTGATGATGAGCGCAGTAAGATTGATGCGCAGGTCAGAGCCACATCGCATGACCGCACGATGGAAACTGTGCTGACGGAGGCCTCCAATCTTTTGTCGGGCCTGTCGCGTGGCGCCGCCGTTGTGCTCACCTCCAAAGAAAATGCACGCCTCAAGCAAATTGAATTTGTGCGCTTGGAAGCTGAGCGCGCTTTGGCTGTGTTGGTGGCCGAAGATGGTTCGATTGAAAATCGTGTTTTGCAAATTCCGCGCGATCTCCCCGCCTCCGCTTTGGTCGAAGCTGGTAATTATCTCAACTCACGCATCCGCGGCCATACATTGGAAGATGTGCGTCGTGATATTGAGCATGCGCGCAAAACCACACAGGCAGAATTGAATGAACTCACCTCGCGTCTTGTCGATGCGGGCCTTGCCTCATGGGCGGGGCTGACGGGTGAAGGGCCGCAATTGATTGTGCGCGGACAGGCCAATCTATTGGAAGATTTGACGGCGTTGGAAGATCTGGAACGCATCCGTCTGTTGTTTTCAGATTTGGAAACCAAGAAGGATGTGGTCGATCTTTTGTCACGCGCTGAACAAGGCGAAGGTGTTCGTATTTTTATTGGCTCGGAAAATAAATTGTTCTCGCTGTCGGGCTCATCCATGATTGCAGCACCGTTCCGAGACAGCTCGCAAAAAATTGTCGGCGTTGTGGGTGTCATTGGCCCCACGCGTTTGAATTATGCGCGCATCGTGCCGATGGTGGATTACACCGCAAAGCTGTTTGGACGTTTGCTGCCGGGCCTGTAATCAAAAGGTCTGTAACTAAAAGTTCCCCGACATACGCTCCCTATTTTGCCTAGGTTGTCCACGCATGGTTGGCAGACTTCAATGTGCGCATAGGAGATGCGCACATGACAAATATCAATTTGAACACGCCCATCATCGCGCCTAAAGCGCTTGCCGCCGAGCCCATCACCACGCAGGGCCAGTGCGGCCAATATATGCTGCACATGATTCTTCAGATGCTCGATGTCGCCCATGACTTTGGCTGGGAGCGCACCGCGCGTGAGCTTGATCTGTGTGCTCTGGCGCTGGCCGATGAGCTGACCAAAAGCGCTGGCGAGGATGCCGTGGCCTCTGTCATCCTCGAATAGGGGGCCAAAAGAACCCTTGGAGTGCAGGATTCGGGGCAGTTTATGCGTCTGCCCCTTTCCCCCAAGGCCAGCCCCTGCTATTCCCCACCTATGACCAGCCATACCTTCGAAAACATCCGAAATTTTTCCATCGTCGCCCATATCGACCATGGCAAATCGACCCTCGCGGATCGGCTCATTCAGCAGACCGGAACCGTGGCGGCGCGCGACATGGTCGAGCAAGTGCTCGATTCAATGGATATTGAGCGTGAGCGTGGCATTACGATCAAGGCCCAGACCGTCCGGCTCGATTATCGCGCCAAGGATGGCAAAGATTATATTCTGAATTTGATGGACACCCCCGGCCACGTCGACTTTGCCTATGAAGTCTCGCGGTCCTTGGCCGCCTGCGAGGGCTCGCTGTTGGTGGTGGATGCCTCACAGGGCGTCGAAGCCCAGACCTTGGCCAATGTGTACCATGCGCTGGATGCTGGCCATGAGATCGTGCCCGTCCTCAACAAGATCGACCTTCCCGCCGCCGAGCCAGACCGTATCAAGCAGCAGATCGAAGATGTGATCGGCCTTGATGCCTCCAATGCTGTGCCCATTTCCGCCAAGACCGGCATCGGCATTGATTTGGTGCTGGAAGCCATTGTGACGCGCCTGCCGCCGCCAAAGGGCGATGAGTCAGCCCCGTTGAAGGCTTTGCTGGTCGATAGCTGGTACGACGCCTATTTGGGCGTTGTGGTTCTCGTGCGCATCATTGATGGCTCAATGAAGAAGGGCCAGAAGATCAAAATGATTGGCACGAATGCCCATTATGAGATCGACAAAATTGGCGTGTTTAAGCCCAAAATGCTCGATGTGCCCCAATTGGGTCCGGGCGAAATTGGCTTTATCACCGCCCAGATCAAGCAAGTGGCCGATACCCGCGTTGGTGACACCATCACCGACGAGCGCAAGAGCTGCACGGACGTGTTGGCTGGCTTTAAGCCTGCCCAGCCCGTTGTGTTCTGCGGCCTGTTCCCGGTTGATGCGGCTCAGTTTGATGATTTGCGCGCGGCCATGGGCCGTTTGCGTTTGAACGATGCCAGCTTCTCTTATGAGATGGAAAGTTCAGCCGCTCTTGGTTTTGGTTTCCGTTGCGGCTTCTTGGGTCTGCTGCATCTGGAAATTATTCAAGAGCGTTTGCAGCGCGAGTTTAATCTCGATCTCATCGCGACCGCGCCAAGCGTTGTCTACAAAATTGGCATGTCGGCTGGCGACGTGATCGAATTGCACAATCCGGCTGATATGCCTGATGTGATGAAGATTGCCGAAATTCAAGAGCCTTGGATTCGCGCCACCATTTTGACGCCGGATGAATATCTGGGCTCAGTGCTCAAACTTTGTCAGGATCGTCGCGGTTTGCAGATTGATCTCAACTATGTCGGCAAGCGCGCGATGGTTGTCTATGATCTGCCGCTCAACGAAGTTGTGTTCGATTTCTATGATCGTTTGAAGTCGATTTCCAAAGGCTATGCGAGCTTCGATTACAACATCACCGATTATCGCGCCGGCGATCTCGTGAAAATGTCGGTGCTGGTTAATGCTGAACCTGTCGATGCACTCTCCATGCTTGTGCATCGTGGCCGCGCCGATATGCGTGGCCGCGCGATGGTGGAAAAATTGAAAGATTTGATTCCGCCTCACATGTTCCAAATTCCGATTCAAGCAGCGATTGGTGGCAAGATCATTGCGCGTGAAACGGTGCGCGCACTGCGCAAAGACGTGACCGCCAAATGTTATGGCGGCGACGTGTCGCGTAAGCGCAAGCTGCTGGAAAAGCAGAAAGAGGGCAAAAAGAAAATGCGGCAGTTTGGTCGCGTTGAAATTCCGCAAGAGGCGTTTATTGCCGCTCTTAAAATGGATAGCTGAGGCTAGCGTTCTAGCCCCGGTAAAGGCACGCCCGCCGTCAGTGCCAGCAGAAGAAAATTCAAGCTGAGCACGATGGTTGTGGCTAGCACTGAAAGCCAAAACACTAAGCGGCTGTTGACATAATCGCCCATCACGTCACGACGAGACGTGAGCCAGACGAGCGAAATCATCGGCACGGGCAGCACAAGACTAAGCACGGCCTGCGAGGCCACCAGCGATTGTGTGATGCCAAGACCAAGGCCCGCCACAACAAAGGCTGGTGCCATCGTCACGCAGCGACGCAGCCAAATGGGCAGCGACACTTTGATAAAATCCTGCATGATTGATTGACCAGCCATCGTGCCCACCACGGAGCTGGAGAGGCCAGAGGCAATCAGCGACACCAAAAAAATCAGCGCGGCTGCGCCACCCAGTAAGGGTGTCAGTGTTTTGTAGGCTGTTTCAATTTCCGCGACACCTGAATGGCCCGGATGAAACACAGTGGCCGACATCATCACCATCGCCATATTCACAAAGCCAGCAAAACCCAAAGCGATAAAAATTTCCCGATGCGAAAAAGCAATGACGCGTTTGGCATCACGCGCTGAGTTGAGTGGAATACGATTGTGCATGAGGCTTGAATGCAAATAGAGCGCATGGGGCATGACGGTGGCACCAATAATGCCAACGGTCAGCATCACGGCATCGGGGCCATCCAGATGCGGCGTGAACATGCCCTTGGCCACATCGCTCCAAACAGGTGGCGCTAAAAACAATTCCGCCAAATAGCTCACACCGATAATGGCGACAAAAATGCCAATCAGCATTTCCATCGGACGAAAGCGTGAGCTAAAGCGCGCCAGAATGAGCCAGGTTACAAGACCTGTGATCACAAGACAGATCATCATCGGCCAACCAGTGAGCAGGCTGAGGCCGAGACCAGCACCTAAAAATTCCGCCATATCGGTCGCCATCGCGCCGATTTCGCCAAACACCCACATGCTGATGGAAACGGATTTGGGGCAGAGCTCGCGACAATTTTGCGCCAGACTTTTGCCGGTCACGATGCCCAGCTTTGCCGACAACGCTTGAAACAACATGGCGGTGAGATTGGCCAACAGCACAACCCACAACAGGCCCATGCCATATTTGGCGCCAGCTTCAATGTTGGTGGCAAAATTGCCGGGATCCATATAGGCGATGGAGGCGATGACAGCGGGGCCAATGAAGGGCAGAAAGCTCGCCAAGCCTGTGCGTTTGCCAGCCATCACCTCTTGGCCCGCTGCGATGGTGCGCTGCGACCAGTCGATGCGTGCTGGCTGTGGCGTATCGCTCAATTTGCTTCACTCCTTATGCTTCTGATGCACATTTTGATTAAAAGTGTAGCCTTGGCTACATATTGTCAAGGACTGCACCTAAAACCAGCCTCGATCCTGCATCAGGCGACTATACAGACGCCTCATCCTTGACTATGGATCGAGGGGAATGGACACAGACTTAGGAACATACCCATGTCGGATACATTGATCAGAAGCGGCCGTATCGTCACGGTTTTCGGCGGTTCTGGATTTGTGGGTCGCCATGTGGTGCGCGCCCTTGCCCGCCAAGGCTGGCGGATTCGTGTCGCGAGCCGTCGTCCAGATCTGGCCAATTATCTCCAGCCGTTGGGTCGCGTCGGTCAGATCCACGCCGTTCAGGCCAATTTGCGCTATCCAGCCTCAGTGGCAGCCGCCATTCGCGGCTCCGATGCCGTGGTCAATCTCGTTGCCATTTTGCGCCCCAAGGGCCGCCAGACATTTGAGGCCGTCAACGCTTTTGGTGCGCGCGCTGTGGCACGTGCGGCGCGCGAAGCTGGCGTTGATAATATTGTGCATGTCTCGGCCATTGGTGCTGATGCAAACTCCGACTCGGTCTATTCGCGCACCAAGGGTGAAGGCGAGCAGGCGATGCGTGAGGCCAATCCCAATGCAATCATCCTGCGTCCATCCGTGATTTTTGGGCCGGAAGATCAGTTCTTCAATCGCTTTGCAGCGCTCGCGCGTATTCTGCCTGTGCTGCCAATGTTTGGTGGCGGCGATACAAAATTCCATCCGGTCTTTGTTGGCGATGTTGCGCAAGCCGTTGCGCTCGCCCTCGATGGCAAAGCGCAGGCTGGCGGCACCTATGAATTGGGCGGCCCTGCCATCAAGACTTTGCGCGAGATCATGCAATTTGTGTGTGACGAGACAGGTCGCAAACGCTTTCTGGCTCCCGTACCGCTCAGCATTGGTCATTACGTCGCTCTGGCCACCGAAATCGCCGATACGTTGAGCTTGGGGCTGATGCCAGAGATGTTGATTACAACGCGCGATCAAATCAAATTGCTCGGCCGCGACAATATCGTCTCGGATGAAGCGCGCGCGCAGGGCTTTACGCTGGAAGGTTTGGGCATCAAGCCAGAAGCCATTGAATCCATCGTACCACCCTATCTCATTCGCTATCGCAAGACGGGCCAGTACGAGCGCCAACGTTTGGCGTGAGTTTTGTTGAGACCACGATTGTCATCCCGGACGAAGCGCAGCGCAGATCCGGGATCCAGAAGTTCAGGGCCTGAGCGTTAGAACGCCTTTGTTTGCCGCGCTGAAAAACTGTCTCCGCCCTTGGTGTTGAGCAAGTGCAACGCTTCATTCAGGTTCGGGCTTTTTAAGCGAGCTTTTCTTGTCTTTATTCGGAAGTATATAGGAAAGCAGTTTGTCCGTAGCCTCTGGAAATTCGGTTTTAAATTTCTGAAACGCTTCTGATGTTGCAAACTCATGCAAGGGGCTACCATACGAGTGAACCTCTACGAGGCGGAGAGGCGCTTCCTCAACCCGTGAGAGTGCAGAGCTAAATAGACGAGCTTCAAATTCTGGATCAATTCGAGCTGCTTCACGGCGATATCCTTCGTAGGCTTTAGCAACAGACGCTTTAAACGCGTAATCTGACGCCATTCGAAAGCGTTGCCCAATTTGCTTTGTAGCAAGCCAAGCAAACCAAATTGGAGGCCCGAGGCTTAGGATAGACAGTGCTACTTTAATCCATATCGTTTGTTCTTTAATGTCTGAAGAGTTCAGTGCGCTAGAAATAAGTTCAAAACGAAGATAGCTGATAACGATAGCTGCAAGTAATGAAGCTATGAGTGCCGATATCCACCAAAGAATTGAATTATTTAATTTTTTTTCTTGTTCTTCGAATGAAGCGGCAAGGCCGTGAGACGTCGCCGCTCGATAGGCTTGTCCGCAGTTTTCGACAAGCGTAGCTGCTTCTTTCTCTAGTTCCGATATTCGAGCTAGAACAGCTTTTGAGTCCGCATCTGCATCCTTGACGTGCACATCGGATTCTCTAACGCCCTTTAAAATCGCATCAATCTGTTCTCTTGCTAATTTTAAATCTTGAAGAGTTGCAGGTAGCTCTTCGGCCGTCTGAAATGCATCATTAATAGAACGGACTTTGATATCAAACTTATCAAAATCTACGATTAATAAATCAAGTGCTTTTTCTTCGCGCTGAGCACGGGTTAATAGTGCTGTTGGCAATAAATTGCGATCAGTGATTTTGACCCAGGTGGTAAACTGTGAAATAAGAGCCGAGGTAGTTTCAAATAGTAATAGATATCCAATTATTGCGGATATGCCAGAACCAGTAGTAATATGATGAATAAAAATACCTTGAAAATTGGAAATTGAATCTGACATCTCTTTAATGTCAGATAATAATTCTTCGGGTAAGTTTTCCGCATTTGATGCACGGATAGCATTTGCCAATCGCATTGGAACGATAGAGAATTTTTTTATTTTTAATGCATGAATTGGGAGTGTGTTAGGAAATTGAGATAATTGATTTTCAGCATGTCCATTTTTGATTATTGATACAGAAAATAGTTCAAGAACCGTAGCTAATTGTTCTAATTCTGAGTGCACGGCTTCGCTCCTTATAATTTTTTATAGAAAATTTGATCTAAAATTTTTAAAATGATATTTTCAAAATCAAGAGTGTTTAATGTATTTTCTTTGGTCAAGCTGATGGAATCTGTCTGTTATGCAAAAAATTAAAGTAGAAATGAGATGATCTAAGCTGATGAAAATACTGTGATTAAAAAATTAGATCGCATCACGCAAGAGCCTGGCATTATGGGTGGCAAGGCGTGTGTCCGTGGCATGCGGGTCACCGTCGGTATGATCGTCGAACAGATCGGTACCGGACATAGCTTTGACGAGATCCTTGCTGATTATCCCTATCTGCAGCGTGAGGATATTTTGCAGGCTCTTCGTTACGTCCGCTCCCACCTCTAGCCTCACACAAGCCTCCTCACTCATCGTCACATCTTTTCGCATAATGGATTGCTGATGATCGACGTGCGTGCGGTGACGCCTGTGCGCTTGCCTCTGGGGACAAGCGTTCGCAATGTGTCCAATGTTGATGTGCGTTCGTCGCCTGTTTTGCCTTTGCCAGAAGGTCTGGGTGATCTCGCCTCCGATGGCGAGATGGCTGGATTTTTTTTGTTGAGTCTTGAGCGCGCAAGTGGTGCGGCAGCCGAGCAGCCTTTGCCGCCGGATGTGATTTATGGCGCGCATGGTTTGCGCCAGTTAGACGAGTTTCCACAAGGGCGCATTCAAAATCTCACGCGTGAAGATGTCGCGGCGATGGGGCGTGAAACTTTGCGCGCCTTTGCAGGGGACAGGGATGTGCAATATTTGGTGGATGCGCGCGATGTGCCCGAATGGGCGCGCCCCAGTGGCAATGCGCCGCTGGCTGATTCCATCGCGCATGCCACAGTCGTCGCCTATGATCATTTGGAGCGCGAGGCGGTGCTGGATGTGTTTTTGGCCAAGGCCAATCGGCACGCCGTTGAGGTGAGTGTGTTTGCGCGCCAAGATGCTGCCCCCACTGGCAGCTTTCCTTTTGCCAATGGCCCGCTGCATGTGGAAACCTTTGGCATTGATCCCGTCGCGGGTTTGGCCTCCGGCTTGTTTCCGCCACGTCTGCCAATGGTGATTGATGCGCGGGTGCGCAATGATCGGCCTTTGACCTTTTCACGTCCCATGCGGCGGCTAGCGATTTTTGGCGGTTTGTTTTTGCTGAGTCTGATCGTGTTTGCGGTCAAATCCTGAGCCAATGCATTTTATCTGGCACCTCCATAAACCCCAATTGACTCTTCCTTGGGACTCGCACTAGAACAAAAGAAGAACAATTCCGGAGAGTTACAGTGACAGAAGGCCGGCTTGCCGCCTTGCGGCAGACTATTGCCGCAATCGAATTAGAGGGCGTGCGTCGCCCTCAGCCGCTCAGCTTTGGCCTGTCCTTGCTGGATGAGCGGCTGGGTGGCGGGCTGGCGTCTGGCGCTTTGCATGAGATTTATGCGGCCAAACCCAGCGATGTGGCCACCGCCACTGGCTTTGTGGCGGCTTTGGCTGTCCGCAGTCGGCCCGGCCCCATTCTTTGGGTGCGGCAGTCCTTTTCGGCCCAAGAGGGCGGCGGCCTGTATGGGCCGGGTCTGGCCGATCTGGGCCTCGATCCCGCCCGCGTCATCTGTATCGATCTGTCGCGCCCCGCCGATCTGCTGCGCGCCGCCCATGATGGTCTGACCTGCGCGGTGCTTTCAGCCGTGGTGGTCGAGCCTTGGGGGCAGGCGAAAGTGTTTGATCTGACGGCTTTGCGCAAATTGGCACTGACCGCGCGCAGCTCTGGCGTGCCGGCCTTTTGTTTGCGCTTAGCGGCAGAGCCAGCCCCCAGTCCTGCGCTCACGCGCTGGGTGGTGCGCGCGGTGCCCTCAAAGGGTGATTCGCGTCTGGGGCCGGGCGCTATGAGTTTTGAGGCCCGGTTGGTGTTGAACCGCCGTGGTCAGTCTGATGTCTGGTTATTGGAATGGGAGTCCGATGGTTGCGTTTTTCGACATCTCTCGTCGCTACCTCAGTCTGCACTTTCCGCTTCTGTCGACGCAGCGCCTGCGCGGCTCAGCGCTGCCCGCAGGCATGTTGGCTGATACGCCCTTTGTGCTGACCGATGTGTGCTCGCAAATGCGTTTGATCGCGGCTGCCAATCTTGCTGCGCTCAAACTTGGATTGATGCCCGGCCTGTCTTTGGCTGAGGCGCGGGCGCGTGTGCCCAAACTTGCAGTGGGCGATTATGACGCGCAAGGCGATGCGGATTGTCTCAATCGTCTTGCCGATGGCTGCGAACGCTTCACACCTTTTGTTGCGCTCGATGGTTTGCACGGAATCGTTCTCGACATCACAGGTTGCGCGCATTTGTTTGGTGGCGAGGTCGCATTGCGCGATGCGCTGGTGCGCTTGATGGCGCGCTGGGGCTTTGATGTGCACGCCACCATTGCGTCAAAGCCGGGCACAGCGCGCGCTTTGTGTGAAGCGGGCCTTGGCCGCATTGTGCCTGCAGGCGAAGAAGAATCTGCCGTGGCACGGTTGCCAGTGTCTGCACTCAAATTAAACGCATCAATCATCACAGGTCTCATGCGCGCGGGCCTCACCCATATCGGTGCGCTCGCCACCCAGCCGCGCAAAGCTTTGGTGGCGCGCTTTGGTGCGCAATTTGCCGATGCGTTAGATGATGTGTTGGGCCGTCGCGCCAAACCGATTGCGCCGCGTCGTGCCGTGCCAGATTGCTTGGCCGAGCGCCGCTTTATGGAGCCGCTCACACACACGGCTCCTTTGCCAGATATGTTGCAGCGTCTGGCTGCTGATCTTGAAAGCGTGTTGGAGCGGGCAGGCGAGGGCGCGCGCGTCTGGGAGGCGAGTTTCTTTCGCACCGATGGTCAAGTGCGCCGCATTGCGGTGACCACATCACGCCCCGTGCGCGATCCAAAACTTGTCACGCGTCTTTTGTCGCAAAAGCTTGATCGCTTAAGTGATCCGCTCGATCCCGGTTTTGGTTTTGATGTCATTCGTCTTGAAGCCTATGGCCGGACGCCTGTCACGGCTGTGTTGGTGAGCTTTGATGGCGATGAACAAACGCAAGCCGACATCAGCGCATTGATTGATCAACTCTCGGCGCGTTTTGGCGCGCATGCTGTGCAATCCTTTGTGAGTGCGCAAACCCATTGGCCTGAAGCACAATCGCATTTGATGCCAGCCCAACAGGCCAAAGATCTGACACCTCTTACCACGAATAAATTGCCCTATGAGCCGCCGACGCGACCTTTGCGTTTGTTTGAACGGCCTGAGCGCATTGAAGTGATGGCGCAAGTGCCCGATGGTCACCCGTTGCGCTTTCGTTGGCGACGCGCTTTGCATGATGTGACACGCGCCGAAGGGCCAGAACGCATTGCGCCAGAATGGTGGAAGCATGAGGCGGCAAGTCTCACGCGCGATTATTTCCGCATTGAAGATCGCGATGGTCATCGCTTCTGGGTGTTTCGTGATGGCGTGCAATTGCGCGAAACGCGCGCGCCGTCTTGGTTCATGCATGGTTTGTTTGCGTAAATCCGATGACCGATTTTGCTGAACTCGCGACAACCACAAACTTCTCTTTTCTTTATGGTGCTTCGCATCCTGAAGATTGTGTGGCGCGCGCGCTAGAGCTTGGTCATATCGGCATTGGTATTGCCGATCACAATTCTGTGGCTGGTGTGGTGCGGGCCTATGCAGCACTCAAAGAACAAGGCATCTCATCAGATCAATTTCGTTTGGTGGTGGGCAGTCGTTTGATCTTTGCCGATGGTACGCCAGATATTTTGGCCTATCCAAAAGATCGCACAGCTTGGGGGCATCTGTGTCAATTGCTCACACTGGGCCGCGTTCATGAAAAGAAGGGCGACTGCCATCTCACCTTTGAAGATTTGGAAAAATTTTCCGATGGTCTGTTGCTGTGCCCCATTGCAGGCCGACGTCCCGATGATGACTTGCGTGCCTGTCTGGAGCGGTTAAAAAAAATCGCACCCCAGCGTGTGCGCTTGGCTTTGAGTCTCAATCGTCACGGCGATGATCGCAGACGCCTGTTGGCCTATGTGGATTTTGCGCGCTCTGTTGGCGTGCCATTACTCGCTATCAATGATGCGCTCTATCACGAGCCTGAGCAGCGCGCTCTGCAAGATGTGCTCACCTGTATTCGTGAGAAAACCAATCTGCAAGACATCGGGCAGAGATTGGAGAGCAATGCCGAGCGCTATCTCAAACCTGCAGATGAAATGCTGCATCTGTTTCGCGATTGCCCTGAGGCTGTGGCTGAAAGCGCGCGTATGGTGGGCCAGATTCAATTTTCACTCAGCGATCTTGCCTATGAATATCCTGATGAGCCGATCCCAAAAGGCAAGACGCCTCAGCAGCATTTGATTGATCTGACATGGGCGGGTGCAGCCGAGCGTTTTCCCGATGGTGTCCCACCCAAGATCGAAGCCATTCTCAAACATGAATTGGTTCTGATCGAAAAGCTCGATTACGCGCCTTATTTTTTGACCGTTCATGACATCGTCGCCTTTGCGCGCTCGCAAGGCATTTTGTGTCAGGGGCGCGGGTCGGCGGCCAATTCGTCTGTGTGTTTTGTGCTGGGCATTACGGGCGTTGATCCCACACAGATCGATTTGTTGTTTGAACGTTTCGTTTCAGCCGAGCGCCGCGAGCCGCCCGATATTGATGTCGATTTTGAGCATGAGCGGCGCGAAGAAGTCATTCAATATATTTATCGGCGTTACGGGCGTCATCGCGCAGCCCTGTGTGGCACGGTCATCACCTATCGTCCGCGCTCTGCTATTCGCGATGTGGGCAAAGCTTTGGGCTTGAGTGAAGACACAACATCAGCCTTGGCTGGCACTGTCTGGGGGCCGTGGGGCAGTGCAATTGCGGATGCGCAAATTGCTGAGATTGGGCTTGATCCGACCAATCCAGATTTGCGACGTGCGATTGATCTGTCCACGCAATTGATCGGCTTTCCGCGTCATTTGTCGCAGCATGTGGGCGGCTTTGTCCTGACACGCGGACCGCTCAACACCATCGTGCCCATAGGCAATGGTGCTATGCCCGAGCGCACCTTTATCGAATGGGATAAGGACGACATCGACACTTTGGGCATTATGAAAGTGGATGTGCTGGCGCTTGGCATGTTGAGTTGTATTCGACGCGCCTTTGATCTCATGGCGCAGCATGATGACATTCATCTCACCCATGCGACGATTCCGCGTGAAGATAAAAATGTTTATCAAATGCTCTCGCGCGGCGATTCGTTAGGCGTGTTTCAAGTGGAAAGCCGCGCGCAGATGAATATGCTGCCGCGTCTTAAGCCCGCTTGTTTTTATGATCTGGTGATCCAAGTCGCTATCGTGCGCCCCGGTCCCATTCAAGGCGATATGGTGCATCCCTATCTGCGGCGCAGACAAGCAGCTGAGCCGATTATCTTGCCGGGTCCAGCGCCCCAGCACGGCCCGCGTGACGAATTGCAAAATGTGCTGGGCAAAACATTGGGCGTACCGCTGTTTCAAGAACAAGCGATGCGCATCGCCATGGTGGCGGCGTGTTTTTCACCCGAAGAGGCCAATCGTTTGCGCCGCGCTATGGCGACGTTCCGCAAAGTGGGTCTCATTCATTTGTTTCAAACCAAAATGATTGAAGGCATGGTGACGCGTGGCTATGAGCGCGATTTTGCCGAGCGATGTTTTCGCCAAATCGAAGGCTTTGGCACTTATGGTTTTCCAGAAAGCCATGCCGCAGCCTTCGCGCATCTTGTCTATGTGTCGGCTTGGATCAAATGCCATCATCCAGCAGTCTTTGCGGCCGCTTTGCTCAATTCGCAGCCGATGGGATTTTATGCGCCAGCCCAAATCGTGCGCGATGCGCGCGAGCATGGTGTGGACGTGCGTGCCGTTGATATCAATCACAGCGCATGGGATTGCACGCTTGAGCGCACAGAGGATGGTGCCTTGGCGCTGCGTTTGGGGCTGCGCCAATTGGAAGGCTTTCGTCATGATTGGGCGCAAGCTCTTTTTGCCAAACGTGGCGCAGGTTATTGCAGCCCCGAACATTTGATGCGTCAAGCGCAGATTTCAAAAGCAGCCCTTGTGAAGCTCGCTGATGCGGATGCCATGCGCTCCATCGGGCTTGATCGGCGCGAGGCGGCATGGGCTGTGCGGCGTTTGCCTGATGATGATGCTTTGCCTTTGTTTGCCGCCGCCAATGCGGCTGAACTCGCTCATGAGAGCGAGCCAGCGCGTCTGCCCGATATGCAATTGAGCGAACATGTTGTGGCTGATTATCAAACAACGTTTTTGTCACTCAAAGCGCATCCCATGTCCTTCCTGCGCGCCAGTCTTGCGCGCGCAGGTCTTGTGACATGCCAAGATGTGATGAATGCCACGGATGGCAAATGGTTGAAGACGGCGGGGCTTGTGTTGGTGCGCCAGCGCCCCGGTAGTGCCAAGGGTGTTGTCTTCATCACCATTGAAGATGAGACCGGCATTGCCAATCTGGTCGTCTGGCCAAAATTGGTTGAGCAGTATCGGCGCGAAGTGATGGGCGCGCGCCTGTTAGAAATTCAAGGCCGTGTGCAAAAAAGTGCTGAAGGCATTGTTCATTTTGTTGCGCAAAAACTCACCGACCGCTCTGGTGATTTATCGCGTCTCTCGCAAGAAGAGAATTTGTCTGCGCGCTTGTCGCGCGCAGATGAAATTCAAACGCCAGTGTATCGCGGTGAGTCTCCCGCCCCCAAAAGCCACCCACGCGATATGCGCGTTTTGCCCAAGAGCCGGGATTTTCATTAGCCGCGCAACACGCCGCCCGTCTTCTTGCCCACTTCAGCCACGATCTTGGCGCCCACGGCCTCAATCTCAACATCGGTCAGCGTTTTGTCGCGTGGCTGCAAAGTGATCGCAATGCCAACGGATTTTTTGCCCTCAGCAATGCCAGCACCTTCATAGACGTCGAACACATTGGCGCCCGTGATCAAAGCGCGATCAGCACCAAGGGCTGCGCGCACAATGTCAGCGGCTTTTGCAGTGCGATCCACCACGAAAGCAAAATCGCGCTCCAGCGGCATCAATTCGGCCAATTCCAATTTGCCCTTGGCGCGCGTTGGCTTTGCCTTAGGTGCTGGAATGTCATCGAGCAGAATTTCAAAACCAACCATCGGGCCTTGCACATCGAGCGCCTCCAAAGCACGCGGATGCAATTCACCAAAATAGCCGATGATGTTTTTAGGGCCAAATTGCAAAGTGCCTGAACGACCGGGATGGAAATAATCAGGGGCACCGGGAATCAATTGGACGGCAGCAGCTGGCACACCAAGGGCCGCCAGCAAGGCCAGCACATCGGCTTTGGCGTGGAATACATCCACCTTAGATCCATTGCCCGACCAATGACGCCCACGCCCCAAGGGGCCAGCGGTGCCACGACGAATAGCGGTTGCGCTCATGCGCTGGTCAGACTCACCAGCACCCTTAAACACTTGGCCCACTTCAAACAAAGCCACATCGCCTAGTCCGCGATCAGCATTGCGTTGCGCCGCTGCCATTAGGCCCGGCAAAAGCGACGGGCGCATGTCGGAGAGTTCTGCAGCAATTGGATTGGCGAGCGCCAATTCAGGCTTGCCGCCACCAAACATTTCCGCGCGTGCTTTGGAAATGAACGACCACGTCACAGCCTCCACCAAACCAAGGGCCGCCAAAGCGCGACGTGTCAAACGCGTGCGCTTTTGCAAGAGCGTCAGAATGGGTTTTGGAATGCCAGCCTCATCGCGCTCCAAAGGTGTCGAGACAATATTATCCACGCCCACAATGCGCATGATCTCTTCAACAAGATCAGCCTTGCCTTCAACGTCATTGCGCCATGAGGGTGCGCGAACGTTTACGCGCTCAGCCGTCTTTGCGCTGAGCTCAAAGCCCAGCGTTTCTAAAATGCGCGTCATCTCTTCCACGGTGACAACAAGACCTGTGAGGCGCTTGACCTCGGACCATGGGAAATCAATCACGGCGTCGCGTTTAGGCTCAGCACCAGCAATCACAAGCTCAGACGCCGTGCCGCCGCACAAATCCATCACAAGATGTGTGGCCAATTCGGCACCAGCCACACAGAAGGCTGGATCAACGCCGCGCTCAAAGCGATAGCGTGCATCAGACACGATGCCTAAATTGCGGCCAGAGCGCGCAATGGTCATTGGGTCCCAAAGCGCTGATTCAATCAACACATCTGTTGTCGACTCATCGCAGCCAGTTGTCTGGCCACCCATAATGCCAGCAACAGATTCAACACCTGCCTCGTCGCAAATCACAAGCGTATGATCATCAAGCTTGTAGGTCTTGCCATCCAGCGCCACGATCTCTTCGCCATGGCTGCGGCGCACAGTCAACGCGCCTTTCACTTTGGCAGCATCAAACACATGCAAAGGCCGCCCGCGATCGAAAGTCAGATAATTGGTGATGTCGACGAGTGCATTGATCGGGCGCAGACCAATGGCGGTCAGACGCTTTTGCATCCAGTCAGGCGAGGGGCCATTTTTTACGCCGCGCACAAGACGCAAGGCAAACATGGGTGCAAGCTCAGCGACATCAGGCGCAATCTTCACACCAACAGGACAAGCAAAGCTTGCGGGGATAGGCTTGATCGGGCGATCTTTCAAACGTCCCAAACCAGCGCCAGCCAAATCGCGCGCAATGCCATGCACGCCTGTCGCATCTGCACGATTGGGCGTCAGATTGATTTCAATCACGGGCTCATTGAGCCCAGCAAAATCAATATAGCGCGTGCCAACAGGCGCATCGTCAGGCACTTCGATAATGCCTTCAGACTCCGCCGACAGACCGAGCTCTTCGAAAGAACACATCATGCCGTTGGATTCGACACCACGAATTACGCCCTTGGCGATTGTGATATTTTTGGACGGAATATAAGTGCCCGGTGGCGAGAAGACGGTCTTCAATCCACTGCGCGCATTGGGCGCACCGCACACAACTTGCAAAGGCACACCATCGCCTGTGTCCACCATGCAGACGCGCAGCCGATCTGCATTGGGATGCTGCGTGGCTGAGATGACATGCGCAATGACGAAGTCTTTCAGCGCATCGGCAGGATTGTGCACATGCTCAACTTCCAATCCGATGCGCGTCAGCGTCTCGACAATGGTTTCGAGTGAAGCATCGGTCTCAAGATGATCTTTGAGCCAGGAGAGTGTGAATTTCATAACATAATCCTCAAGCGCTCAAGCCACCAGCAAGGGTGGGCAAATCAAGCGGCCTAAATCCATAATGGTTTAGCCAGCGCACATCGGCCTCAAAGAACGGGCGCAGATCGGCCATGCCATATTTCAACATTGCAATCCGGTCGATGCCCATGCCCCAAGCGAAGCCTTGATAGACATCTGGATCAACGCCGCAATTGCGCAGCACATTGGGATGCACCATGCCGCAGCCCAAAATTTCCAACCAATCATCGCCTTCGCCAAAACGAATTTCGCCATTCTTGCGCGAGCATTGAATGTCGACTTCCATTGAGGGTTCGGTGAAGGGGAAGAAGGACGGGCGGAAACGCATTTTCACATGCGGCACTTCAAAAAAGGCTTTGCAGGATTCTTCCAACACCCATTTGAGATGTCCCAGATTGGCGTTCTTGTCGATGACAAGACCTTCAACCTGATGGAACATCGGCGTATGAGTTTGGTCGGAATCACAACGATAAGTGCGGCCCGGACAGATGACGCGAATGGGTGGCGTCTGCGACATCATCGTGCGCACCTGCACGGGGCTGGTATGCGTGCGCAAAAGCTTGCGCTCACCATTTTCGTCAGGCTGGAAAAAGAATGTGTCGTGCATTTCGCGCGCCGGATGGCCGAGCGGGAAATTCAGCTTGGTGAAGTTTGTGTCGTCGCTTTCAATGTCTGGACCTTCCGCGATGGAAAATCCCAGATCAGCAAAGATCGCGGTCAATTCATCCATCACCTGACTGATGGGATGAACGCGTCCAGACTCCACGCCGCTTTCGCGCACGGGCAAAGTCACATCGACAAATTCACTGGCAAGGCGCGCATTCAGCGATGCGTCTTTGAGCACGCTGCGGCGCTCACCCAAGGCTGTCGTGACGACATCTTTGAGCGCATTGATGGCAGCGCCAGCCGTTTTGCGCTCGTCGGGCGACATTTTGCCAAGCGTGGCAAGTAGCGCCGAGACGGAGCCTTTTTTGCCCAGCGACCCGATGCGGACCTCTTCTAGGCCCGCTTCGTCAGCGGCGTTGGCGATGGATGACAGAAGCTCGGTTTCAAGCTTTGATAAATCGGACATTGTAAACCCGTCGGGAGGATGGGGCGCTCAATCGAGCGCTCCCCAAGCAGTGCGGCGGTTTTGCCATGGACGAGGCAAAATGTCGACACTCTGTCCAAGATCCAAGTCGCTCGGCAAAACGATGCTTAAGATTTGGATGAGATGATTATCACGCCAAAGCCCACAAAAAAGCCCGCCAACTTGGCGGGCTTTCTGTCGTAATGATGCCAAGGGAGCAATGCCCTATTGGGACCTATTCGTGGTCATCCATGCGGGAATGTTTCTTCGTGTCCTTCAAGCCCAGATAGACGAGCAGGGAGATGAAGATACAGGCCGTGGCGTACCAGTAGAACCAATCCTCATGGCCTGCCTGTTTGAAGGTGAGGGCCACCGTATCCACCGTGCCGCCAAAGATCGAGACGGTGAGTGCATAGGGCACGCCCACGCCCAAAGCGCGGATCGAGGTTGGGAACAGCTCAGCCTTCACAATGCCGGTGATGGACGTATAGCCCGACACAATCGCCCAAGCGCCGCAGATCAGGAAGAAGGCTGTCAGCGGGCTCTTGGTCTGCTGCAATGTGGAGAGCAGCGGATAGGTGAAGATCACGCCAGCAATGCCAAAATAAATCAGCATAGGCTTGCGTCCAATCTTATCCGACAGCGCGCCGTAAATTGGCTGCAGGAGAATGGCCACAAGCAGCGAGCCCAATACCACCAGAGTTGTCTGATCGTCCGTCAGACCCACCGACAGTTTCAGGAACTTCTGCATATAGGTTGTGTAGGTATAGAAGGCAGACGTGCCACCAACCGTAATACCAACCACCAGCAGCAACTGACGCCAATGGCTGAAGAAAGTGGTGAAAGAACCAACCTTTTTGGTGGTCTTGGCAGCTTCTTTGAAATGTTCGGTTTCATGCATATCGCGGCGCATAAACAGAACAAGCACAGACACGCCCGCGCCAATGGCGAAGGGAATGCGCCAGCCCCAAGCAACCAATTGCTCAGGTGTCAGAAGTAGCTTTTGCAGCACGAACAAAACCATGATGGCTGCCAGCTGGCCGCCGATCAATGTCATGTACCAAACGCCAGAATAAAAACCACGACGATTGGGATGCGCCATTTCGCTCAAATAGGTCGCGCTCGCGCCATATTCACCACCCTGGCTCAGGCCTTGAAGAAGGCGTGCCACCACGAGCAGGATCGTCGCACCAATACCAATTTCGCTATAGGTCGGGCTGACAGCAATCAGCAGTGAGCCAAAGCACATCAGCAGCACAGACATCATCAAAGATTGGCGACGGCCAAAACGATCAGCCAACCAACCAAAAATCACACCACCGAGCGGACGAATAACAAAGGCCGCCGCAAACACGATGGCCGCAGACAATTGCTGGGCGACGGGATCAGCCTTTGGAAAAAAGGAGCCTGCAAAATAAAGGGCGAAAGCCGAATAGGCATACACATCATACCATTCGATCAGATTGCCCATCGAGCCAATGAGAATGGCTTTTACGCGGCGTTTTGTGTCGGCCATGTCAAATCCCGTGTCGACGGGATTGGCCGATGTCTCAGTCGGAGATGCACTCATCTTTTGTCCTCGATACATAGATACTCAGCAGAGCTTTCTAGCTCGTCACGTGCATCTGAACATTAAACTGACCTTTGGGCAATGATCTGAGCCCTATTTGTCTGCGACCATCCCACAAAACAAAAAAGCCCGCTCGAAAGCGGGCTTTTGAAATCTTGAAAAAGTCAGTTGTTGATTAAGACACAGTCGCTGGAAGCGCTGCCTTTGCCTTTTCAACAATGGCCTTGAAGGCCTCTGGCTCAGTGATCGCGAGCTCTGAAAGAACCTTACGATCCACTTCAATGCCAGCCAAAGCTAGGCCGTTGATGAAGCGTGAATATGTAATACCCAATTCACGCACAGCACCGTTGAGACGCTGAATCCAAAGAGCGCGGATCGTGCGCTTCTTGTTCTTGCGATCGCGATAGGCGTATTGCATCGCCTTATCGACAGCGGCCTTTGCGGCGCGAATGGTATTTTTGCGACGGCCATAAAAGCCCTTCGCCTTTTCGAGTGTCTTTTTATGCTTGGCGTGGGCTGTTACGCCGCGTTTAACGCGTGCCATAGGCTATCTCCTGAAATCAAACGGATTGTATTGAGCGATGCGGGACTTCAGCCGTTAGGCAGGAAGTACTTCTTGACGTTTTCACCGTCTGTTTTGAACAGAATATTGGTGCCACGCAGGTTCCGGATCTGCTTTTTCGTCCGCTTGATCATGCCATGGCGCTTGCCGCGATGAGCATAGACGACCTTACCGGTGCCAGTGATTTTGAAGCGCTTTTTGGCGCCTGACTTGGTCTTCAACTTGGGCATTTTGCTCTCCTTGCCGGATGTTGCCATCCGAAATTTTTAGACCCAAACAGGCGGTCCTGTCCGGTTCGCATCGAAATGAGCGAAAAAGAACCGCCACGGCAGCCCTATCAGCCGGGCGGTTCAGAGAGCGTGCTTATACTGGCAAGGTGGGGCCGTGGCAAGAGGCCTAAATCTGTGGCCTAAATCTATGGCCTAAATATGCGGCGCTTGAAAAAATCAAAGCCAAGCTTTAGGCCACAGCTGCCATCTCCAAACTGTCATAAGCCTGCTGCACGGCCTTATGCCAGCGATGGCGGTTCATCCCCCAGCTGCGCTGCTCATAGAGCAAGCGCCCGGCATTGGGCAGCCGACAGAAATTGACTTTGCCCGCACGGCGAAAGCGTTCAAAGCTTGGCGAAAAATCAGCCAAAGTTCTCGATTGCGAGGGATAGGCATCGAACATGGCGCGTTTGCGGGCCTGATCATGCGCATCAAGGCATAAAACCAGCTCGGGCTGGGCCGATGAGGCTTCCACAATATTGGGGAAACGCTGACGCACGCAGCCCTCTTCACCCAGATGATAGAAGGGCATTTCAATCACCCCCAGCCGACGGCCTCTGCGGGCTAGCAGGTCAGCACAGGCATGGACGGCAAAGGCCACGCCATCATGGTCAGGATGGCCGCCCTCATAGGCATGGGTCAAAACAGCCCTGATATTGTGACGTATAAAAATCTTGGTGAGTTCGCGGGTCAGGCCGATCAGATCGCGGGTCACCTGCTGGTCGGTCATGCCCAATTGAATGTGCTGTTCAGGGCGCACGCCAGCCACGCGAAGGGCCGCCTGCAATTCCCGGCACCGCTGTGCCTCATAGGCCGCCTCATCGCGGTACCCATGCGCCTGAGCGCAAGCCAGACTGGGGGCGCCATTGGTGACGGTAATCAGTCGCGCATGGGGCATCATGGCCAGACGTGAGCCCACGCCAATGGTCTCATCGTCGGGATGGGCGGTCACAACCGCTATTGTGCGCCCGTCGATCTCAGCCTGGGCCCCAAAGGCTTGGAGAATCGCTTTTGTTGGGTCCGATTCGGCTTGAACGGTCCAGTTTGGAGATATCCAAGGTCTGGCAGACAAGGTTTGTGATGACCAAGTTTGGGCAATCATGGGCGAACTCTCGACAACGCGACGCGACACGCCAAAGCCAGCCGCGACCGGGCCTCTGGCGTACTGATCAAAACGAAATTGATCAGCTGACGAGCAACGTGCCCTGCTGCGTTCCGGTTCCTCGGCCGTTGCCCCGCGCAGAAGGCGTCAAAGGTCCGTTGTCCCCGTTTGTGCGCGCTATCGAAGCGCTCGATGTCGCCCATGAGGGCTTGGAAACCATCCCAGAGGGGCGTAAAACGCCAAGCAAAGCTTCTTTAAAACGAGCAAAGCTTCTCCAAAATCTGTGAGCGCGCAATGACCTACACACATAAGCCCCTGTTTCCACTCGCTAAGGACACAACGCCCTACCGCCAATTGAGCAAGGATGGCGTCAAGGTGGAAACCATTGGCGGGCAAGACGTGATCTCGGTCAGTCGCGAAGCCATCCGTCTTTTGGCAGAGCAGGCGATGATCGACATCAATCATCTGCTGCGCCCAAGCCATCTCGCGCAGCTGGCAAAAATTCTCGACGATCCTGAAGCGACCTCGAACGACCGCTTTGTTGCTTATGATCTGTTGAAGAACGCCAACATTGCCGCTGGCGGCGTGCTGCCGATGTGCCAAGATACCGGCACTGCCATCGTCATGGGCAAGAAGGGCCGCTTGGTCTGGACCAATGGCGAGGATGAGAGCGCCATTGCGGAAGGTATTCGCGACGCTTACGAGAAGAAAAATCTGCGCTATTCGCAGCTCGCGCCTTTGTCGATGTTCGAAGAGAAGAACACCAAAACAAATCTGCCAGCCCAGATCGAAATTTATTCGGAAGGCGAAGACGCCTACAAGTTTTTGTTCATGGCCAAGGGCGGTGGCTCTGCCAACAAGACCTATCTCTATCAAGCAACGCCATCATTGTTGACGCATGATCGTCTGTTGGAATTTTTGAAAGAAAAAATTCTGACTTTGGGCACATCTGCTTGCCCACCTTATCATTTGGCCATTGTGATTGGTGGCACGTCAGCTGAGTTGTGTTTGAAAACAGTGAAGCTCGCCTCGGCGCGTTATCTCGATGGTCTGCCAACACAGGGCAGTGAAGATGGTCACGCCTTCCGCGATTTAGCGATGGAAGAAGAAGTCCATCGCATGACGCAGCAATTGGGTGTCGGCGCGCAATTTGGCGGCAAATATTTCTGTCATGACGTGCGTGTCATTCGTCTGCCACGCCACGGCGCATCCTTGCCAATTGGTTTGGGCGTCTCGTGCTCGGCTGATCGTCAGGCCGTTGGTAAGATCACGCGCGATGGTGTGTTCTTGGAACAGCTTGAACATGATCCAGCCAAATATTTGCCCGTCGTCGATGAGAGCAAATTGGGCGGCGCTGTCGTCAAGATCGATCTCAATCAGCCGATGAAAGATATTTTGGCGACCTTGTCGAAATGTCCGATCAAGACACGTCTATCCCTCACGGGCACGATCGTTGTGGCGCGCGATCTGGCGCATGCCAAATTGCGTGAACGCTTAGAGCGTGGCGAAGGTCTGCCTGATTATTTCAAAAACCATCCGGTCTATTATGCAGGCCCCGCCAAAACGCCAACCGGCTATGCGTCGGGCTCGTTTGGTCCCACCACAGCAGGGCGCATGGATTCCTTTGTGGAAACCTTCCAAGCGGCTGGCGGCTCGATGGTGATGTTGGCCAAGGGCAATCGCTCGAAGGAAGTGCGCGAAGCGTGCGGACGCCACGGTGGTTTCTATCTGGGCTCCATTGGCGGACCGGCTGCGCGCCTCGCTCAAGATTGCATCAAGAAGGTTGAGGTTCTGGAATATCCAGAGCTTGGCATGGAAGCGATTTGGAAAATCGAAGTGGAAGATTTCCCAGCCTTCGTTGTCATCGACGACAAGGGCAATGATTTCTTCAAAGAATTAAATCTGGGTTGATTGAACGTCGATCCTAACATCGCCGTGACGCGTTAGGCCTATGCAGTCAGCATCCTGCTGCTGCATAGGTTTGCGTAGTGGTGGATGGAATGGGTGTTGAGCGCGAGCTTAAGTGTCAAATTTCCTCCGCAGAATTGAGCGCATTCAAACGTGATGCGCTTTTGCAAAAAGTGCGGCCACGCCTTATCCACCTGCACTCCGTTTATTTCGATACGCCAGATCAGTCTTTGCGTCGCAGTGGGTTTGTGCTGCGTGTGCGCAAAGAGAATGATCGCTTTATCCAGACGGTGAAAGCGACCCATGCTCAGATGCTGCGTGCCGAATGGAATTGCACGCTCACAAAAAACAAACCAAGCTTTGCCAGTCTCAAAGACACGCCGCTGCGTGATATTTTAAGCAAAGCTAAAATCCGCAGAGATCTGCAGGTGATTTTTGCCACCCATGTGGAGCGCCATGTTTGGCAGATTGAATGGCAAGGCGCGCAGATTGAAGTGGCGCTGGATGAAGGCGCCATTCTAGCCAATGCTTATCAATTGCCCGTGTGCGAAATCGAGTTTGAGCTCAAGTCGCAGGGCGGGCTCGCACCGCTTTTCAGTTTGGCGCAAGAGTTTTCAAAACGCTATGCGTTGCGCCTCTCGATGATCAGCAAGGATGATCGTGGTCAGCGCTTGGCGGATGGCCTTATTCATCAACCCTTTAAAGTCGGCGCGCCAATTATGTCGCGCAATCAATTGGCGTTGGATGCGTTCCAAACCATCGTCTTCAATTGCCTTCAACACTTTGAGTGGAATGCGCATGTGCTCATTGCGACGGGCGATGTTGAAGCCACGCATCAAGCGCGGATTGCCATTCGTCGTTTGCGCTCTGCTCTTTGGTTTTTCAAACCTCTGCTAGCGACCTCCTTTGCCGCCCCGATGCGCGATGAATTATGTTGGCTGTCGGCACAATTGGGTGCGGCGCGTGATTTGGATGTGTTTTGGCAAT
>CAIUDK010000158.1 GCA_903897875.1 uncultured Hyphomicrobiales bacterium | reverse complement strand
CCGGCAAGAAAGTGGGCACGGACGATCTCACACGCGGTCTGCGTGCTGATGGTCTTGGCACCATTCTGGGCGGTATTTTCAACACTTTCCCTTACACATCCTTCTCGCAAAATGTGGGCCTAGTCGGTGTGACAGGCATTCGCTCACGCTATGTGGCGGTTGCTGGCGGTGTGATCTTGATCGGCCTTGGCTTTGTGCCAAAGCTGGCTGCGGTTGTCGCCTCCATTCCCGTCTACGTTTTGGGCGGCTCAGGCATTGTGATGTTTGGCATGGTGGCTGCCACTGGTATCCGCATTCTGTCGCATGTCGATTATAAAACCACGCGCAACAATCTGTTCATTGTGGCGATTGGCATTGGCGTTGGCATGTTGACACTTGTGGCTCCAAACATCTTCGACAACCTGCCAAAGTCTCTCAAGCCAATGTTGGATTCTGGCATTCTGCTCACGACATTTGTGGCCGTCATTCTCAATGCGTTTATGAATGGTGTGGGCACGGAAGCGGCTGCACGTGACGGTGTAACATCTGCGGCGCAAGCTTCGGACATTTAAGCTTCGGACGTTGGAGCCTCTGACGTTTGAGTCAAAACAATCACATCCGGCGGGGTCTTCCCGCCGGTACTTTTTACAACTGGCGGGGAACCCCGCCAGAACGTCTCTAAAGGTACATGCACATGACGCCACTTTTGCTTCTTCATGAATGGTCGGATCTTTTGATCCGCTGGGTCCATGTGATTGCAGGTATTGCTTGGATTGGTTCCTCCTTTTATTTCATCCATCTCGATCTCAGCCTCATCAAGCGCGATCATTTGCCCCAAGGTGTGAGCGGCGAAGCGTGGCAGGTGCATGGCGGTGGTTTTTACCACATGCAAAAATATGTCGTGGCACCAGACAGAATGCCCAAAGAGCTGACGTGGTTTAAGTGGGAGGCCTATATGACCTTCCTCACCGGCTTTGCGATGTTGGTCGTCCATTATTATGCCAATGCTGATCTCTATCTCATCGACCGCACCGTATTGGCGCTGGAGCCATGGCAAGCGATTTCGATCAGCATCGGCGTGATGGTTTTGGGCTGGGCGTTTTATGACACTTTGTGCAAATCGAAATTGGGCAACAATGATGTGGCGCTCGCCGCTGTTGGTTTCGTGTTTCTTGTGGCTATGGCCTATGGGCTGACACATGTGTTCAGTGGGCGCGGTGCCTTCGTGCAATTGGGCGCTGTGATTGGCACGATCATGGTGGCCAATGTGGCCATGAATATCATTCCCAATCAGCGCAAAACTGTGGCCGCTTTGATTGCGGGCCAAGCGCCCAACCCCGCCTATGGCAAGACGGCCAAAAGCCGCTCGCTGCATAACAATTACCTCACCCTGCCCGTTATCTTCATGATGATTTCCAATCATTATCCGCTCGCCTTTGGCAGCAAATACAATTGGGTGATTGCGACGTTGACGCTCATCATCGGTGGCGTGATCCGCCATTTCTACAATGAGCGCCACGCACATCGCGCCTCGCCATGGTGGACATGGATTGTGGCCGCGATTGCGTTCATCGGCATCATTCTTCTATCGGGTGTTGGCACATTGTGGGCCTCGGCAGCAGCCACACCCGCAGCACCCGTGACCTTTGCTCAGGTCGAACAGATCGTCGTCTCGCGCTGCTCCATGTGTCATGCCCAAGAGCCTGTGTGGGAAGGGTTGGCTGTGGCCCCAAAGGGCGTGGCGCTTGATACGCCGCAATCCATCAAAGCGCATGCCACGCAGATTTATCTGCAGGCGGTCGCCACAAACTCCATGCCGCCGGGCGGCAATTTAACCGAGATCAGCGTTGACGAGCGCCAAGTGCTGGCAGCATGGTTCGATCAGGGCGCAAAAGCGCAATAAATGCCGCGCCATTGCCGTAACGCCACAAGCTTCAGATAAGACAGAACGACTAAAACTGGCGAACTTGACTGAGAGCGGTGGCTCGGGAGTTCGCATGGCTGTTCATAATTTTCTTAAAATCCAAAATAATTTTATCCCACCAGCGCCGCAAACAGGCAGTAAAATTTCCGCACCGTCAGATGCTGATCAGCTGCAAGCCAAACTTGAGCAGATCAAAGAAAGCATTGATCTGGTGGAGGCTGACGTTTCAGCAGTCATCAACGAAGTGTCTGGCGCGGCGGGGCGTGTGCATAGCGAAACAGGCGCCACAATGCGTGCGCTCGATGCCATTCGCGAACGCTCCAAAGCGCTCTCAGTGTTGGCGGCCGCCGCCTCCCAAAATGCGCGCCAGCTGGCCGATGCAACATTGGAATTTTCACAATCAGCCGGGCAGATCGACGCCCAAGTGCGTGAAGCCACGCATGTCACCGATCAGGCGGCCAGCGCTGCGCGCCGCGCCAGCCAAAGCGTCAATGCATTGCGCGAGTCCACCGCCGAGATTGATGCTGTTGTAGGACTTGTTGGCAAGATTGCACGCCAGACTAATCTGCTATCGCTCAACGCCACGATTGAAGCTGCGCGCGCTGGCGACATGGGTGCTGGCTTTGCGATTGTTGCCAATGAAGTGAAAGTTTTGTCTCGCGAGACGCAAAAGGCGACGGAAGACATCTCTGCCCGCGTCGAACAATTGCGCAATGATAGTCAGGCTTCCATTCAAGCCATTGGCGAGATTACGCATGCGGTGGATGCCATCCGGCCTGTGTTTGCCTCGGTGTCCACGGCGGTGGAAGCGCAAGTGGTGACGGTGGAAGAATTGTCGCGCGCAGCCACCCAAAGCAATCGCTTTGTGGACGAGGTTGCCACTGGCTCCAATGCCATTGATCAGGTTGCAGAGGAAGCGTTTGCGGCCTCAACCGCTGCTGATCAAGCTGGCGAACAAGCGCGCATGCTGACGGAAAAATTGCGCACACGCTTTGTTATTTTCATTCGCCAATCCGACATGGGGGATCGCCGTCGCCTTGATCGCCTGCCTGTTGATATTCAAGCGCATATCAGCACGGGCAATGTAGACGCCAAGACGGTTGATCTGTCTGAAGGTGGAATGTTGTTGAGCGTGCCCGATGCAAAAGCCTTTCAGCCGGGCACGCATTTTGATGTGGACTTGCGCGGCATTGGCAAACTGCGTGTGCGCCTTGTGGCTGTGTCGCATCTGGGTTTGCATTGTCAGATCAGCGAATTGGAAGCCGATGTCAAAACCGCTCTTGCTAAACGTCTGCAAGCTTTGCGCGACATGGATGGTGAGCGCATTGCGCAAGCCCAATCGGCGGCCCAACGCATCAGCCAAGCAATGGAGGCGGCCATCAATGCCAAGCGCATGACGCAGACGCATTTGTTTGAAAATGTCTATGAGCCCATCACTGGCAGCAACCCGATGCAATTTACAACGCGCTCTTTGTCGGTGTTGAAAGACATTTTGCCTGCCATTCAAGAGCCGCTGATGACCAGCGATAGCAAGCTGATGTTTTGCGCTGCGGTTGATCGTAATGCGTTTTTGCCAGTGCACAACAAGGTCTATTCCCATCCGCAGCGGCCCAATGATCCGGCCTGGAATGTCGCCAATAGTCGCCATCAGCGCATTTTCGATGATCGGGCAGGATTGTCGGCGGCACGCAATGTGAGGCCGTTTCTGATTCAATCCTATGCGCGAGACATGGGCAATGGGTCCATTGTCATGATGAAAGAGATTGATGCGCCCATCCGCGTGTTTGGCAAGCATTGGGGCGGATTTCGCATGGCCTATAAGATGTGATGAGGTGGTTTCTTCTTGGGCCCAAATGATTTAGACAGGCGCATCATGAACTGAGGTGCCCTATGCGTCCATCCAAACGCGCTGCAACAGAAATGCGTACCGTCTCTCTAGAGCGTGCGGTGGCCCGCTATGCTGAGGGGTCGTGCATTGTTAAATTTGGCGATACCCAAGTGCTGTGCACCGCCTCTTTGGAAGACAAAGCACCGCCATGGTTGCGTGGACAGGGCAAGGGCTGGATCACGGCCGAATATTCCATGCTGCCCCGCGCCACTTTGACCCGCACACGCCGCGAGGCAACTTCGGGCAAGCAATCTGGCCGCACGCAGGAAATTCAACGCCTGATTGGCCGTAGCCTGCGCTCGGTGGTCGATTTGACCGCCATTGGCGAACGCCAGATCACCATCGATTGCGATGTTTTGCAGGCCGATGGCGGCACCCGCACGGCTGCCATCACCGGCGCTTGGGTGGCTTTGCATGATTGTTTGAAGTGGATGCGCTCGCGCTCCATCATCAAGGACATGCCGCTGCGCGACCATGTGGCTGCCGTCTCTTGCGGCGTGAGCAAGGGCGAGGCCGTCCTCGATTTGGACTATGCGGAAGATTCTGTGGCCGAAACAGACGCCAATTTCGTCATCACGGGCTCGGGTGGTTTGGTTGAAATTCAAGCCACCGCTGAGGGCGCGATCTTCTCCGAAGATCAGCTCAATCAGATGTTGGTGCTGGCGCGACTGGGCATTGGCGAATTGGTCGCACTCCAAAAGGCGACCATTGCGTGAGCCAACAGCATCGCATCCTGACCGGCAAGGTTATCATCGCCACCCATAATGCTGGCAAATTGCGTGAAATGCGCGAATTGCTGGCACCCTATGGCATTGAGGCGATCTCGGCTGGAGAGCTGGGCCTTGGCGAGCCTGATGAGACAGGTGACGACTTCATCAGCAATGCCGTCATCAAGGCCGAAGCTGCAGCCCATGCTGCCAAGCTGCCAGCCTTCGCCGATGATTCTGGCCTCTGCGCAGATGCGCTGGGCGGGGCGCCAGGCATTTATTCGGCCCGTTGGGCTGGCGAGTCGAAAGACTTTGATGCCGCGATGGCACTCATCAACGAGAAGCTTGAGGCTGTGGGCGCTGTGACAGACGCGGCCCGGCGCGGCCACTTTGTGTCGGCGCTGGCCATTGCTTGGCCAGACGGCCATTTGGAGACGTTTGAGGGCAAGGTGTTTGGCACGCTCATCTGGCCACCACGCGGCACAGCTGGCTTTGGCTATGACCCGATGTTTTTGCCAGACGGCCACACCCGCACTTTTGGCGAGATGACCTCGGACGAAAAGCACGGTCTGCCCGCTGATGGGTCAGAGGCGCTCTCGCACCGGGCGCGCGCGTTTCAGATGCTGGCCAAGGCGTGTTTGGCGAAATAACCAAACTCCAACGCAGCACGTGACCGGCCTTGGCAATCATGGCATAAGGGCAGCTATGGTGACCAAAATCATTTCTCCCAAATCATACGACCCCGGCTTTGGCGTTTACGTCCATTGGCCGTTTTGCTTGTCAAAATGCCCCTATTGCGACTTCAACAGCCATGTGCGGCATGTGCCGGTTGATGAAGCGCGCTTTGTGGCGGCGTTTCAGCAAGAGCTGCGACATCGCGCCGCATTATCGCCGGGCCGGATTGTCACTTCGATTTTCTTTGGCGGCGGCACGCCCTCTTTGATGAAGCCGCAAACCGTCGAAGCCATTCTCAATTCCATCCGCGCTTGCTGGCGCGTTGACCCCAATGCCGAGATCACGCTGGAAGCTAATCCCACCAGCGTTGAGGCGGAGCGCTTTCGCGGTTATCGCGCAGCTGGCGTCAATCGCGTGTCCTTGGGCGTGCAGGCAATGAATGACGCCCATCTCAAAGCTTTGGGGCGTCTGCATACCGCGCAAGAAGCCATGGCTGCGGTGGATGTGGCTGTGTCAATTTTTGATCGCGTGTCGTTTGATTTGATCTACGCGCGCCCCGATCAAACGGTGGCGGATTGGAAAGCCGAATTGGCGACAGCCTTGGCACGCTCGCCGGGCCATTTATCGCTGTATCAGCTGACCATCGAACCCGACACAATGTTTGAGCGTCTCTACAATGCGGGCAAGCTGAAAATGCCTGACCCCGATGTGTCGCGCGCCCTTTGGGATGTGACGCAAGAGACAACAACTTTGGCAGGTCTGCCAGCTTACGAGATTTCCAATCACGCGCGGCCCGGACAAGAGAGCCGACACAATCTCGTCTATTGGCGCTATGGCGAATATGCTGGCGTTGGCCCCGGTGCGCATGGGCGTTTGCTGACACCGCGCGGTCGTGTGGCGCATGCGACAGAAAAACATCCAGAGATGTGGCTCACGGTGACAGAGACCGAGGGACAAGGCTTGGTAGAAGACACGATTTTGTCGCGCGAAGAACAGAGCGATGAATTTTTGCTGATGGGTTTGCGCCTGAGCGAAGGCATCGATCCGACACGCTATCAAGACATTTCTGGTAAGCCGATTGATCCTGTGCGCATTGGACAATTGATTGAAGATGGCATGCTGGAATGGACGGCCACGGGCCGCCTGCGCGTGACGCCTGAAGGCTTTCCTGTGCTGGATGCTGTGGTGGCTGATCTGGCTGCGTGATGATGTGGTGCGTGGTTCAACCGCGCATCAATTCACTGCAGACATCAATTCCCTGCAGCCTTAATTCCCAGCAGACATGGGCACAATGTTTGAAAAATTACGCGGCGCTGGGCTGACAGGTGTCGCCAGCATATTGGTGATGGAATAGACGGCCAGACCGCGCTCGTTTTGTCCATTCGACCGGAAGCGAAACACACCATCGACGCCATTAAAGCCCGTCTCATTGGTGAGGATGCTGACTGCATAACGATCGGTTGTTTGTGCACGCGCCAAAGCAATCCCCAGCGACATCGCATCATAAGCAAGTGTGGAAATGCGTGTTGGCTCAGAGCCAAATTTGGCGCGATAGCGGTCCGCATAGGCGCTGTAGCCGGTGTTGTCTGGCCCCGCAAACCAAGCGCCTTGCAGACCCGGCAATTTCAATACACGCGCATCATTCCACAAACCTGTTCCCAAAATCTGCACGCGGCGCGAGTCCAAATTATTGGCCTCCAAAGCTTGCGAAAGGGCGGGCATGGCCTCTGCCTGATCAGCAATAAACAACGCATCCATCTGCGCCGCAGAGGCTGACATTTTTGCAATCACCGCAGCTGCTGCACCCGGCGCATAATGCTCCAACACAGGTACGCGCAAACCTAAGCGGCCAGCAACTTCTTGAAATTCCGCCTCAGCTACACGGCCATAATCACTATTGGGAATGAGCGCGCCAACAGATTTTTTGCCGCGCGAGGCTGCATATTCCAGAATGCGATTCACATAGCCTTCAGCGGGAAACGACAGCAGATACACATTATTGGCGGCAGCATTTGTATCGGTTGAAAAACCAATCACGGGCACATGCATCGTGCTGGCTACGCGCCCCACTTCGCGCACATTGGCACCAAACAGCGGACCAATAATCAGCTCCGCGCCTTCGGATGTCGCCACCTGCGCTGCAATGCGCGCGCCGTCCAATGTGGATTGATCGTCTTTGACAATCAGATTGATGTCACTGCCACCAGCCTCAGAGGCAGCCAACTCAGCTGCATTGCGCAATGACGCACCAACCGGGCTAGGACCGCCATTCATGGAGAGCGGCAGAATGAGCGCAATACGCGCTGGCCCGCCTTGGGCTGGCGTGCTGGGATCAAGCGCGCTCGATTCAACACCGCCAACAGGTGCCGACACAGCTTCATCGGGACTGGCCGGCGAAAAGCTGCCCACCTGACCACAAGAGGTCAGCAAGACAGTTGCAACAGCAAGCAGGGAAGCGAGGCGAAAGGGCCAAACGGAACGAGACAAAAGTGAAGAGCGCGCGGCAGGGATGACGCGAGACGCGGCGATGAAAGTCACTAAAGCCTCCAACCAACGCGCTGACCGCGTGGGACTATGATGAGTGGCACTTGGTTAAGTTTAACATAGGCGGAGCGATCCCCGAAACCATCGGTTTGGCCTATTGGTCGTTCTTTTGCTATGCCCTGTGGATAGGCTGCTTCCAATAGGCACCTTCGACAGGCGCTTGGCTCGCTTAGCCCGAGCGCTTGCTTGGCTATAGCACTTGCTTAGCTGCAGCGCTTGCTTGGCTGTAGCACTTGGCAGATTCGTCGGATCGTTCTATATAAAGAACGAATAAACCTTTAGAAAGAACGGCGCATGGCTCAGGACGATCAACATCAGGACCGCACATCTGCTGCGCCAGCGACTGCGCCTGTGCCCGCGTCCTCTTACACTGCCTTTGGTCTGCGCGCCGAGGCTGAGCCTATTCGTCCCGGCCTGCATGTTGTGGCCACGCCAATCGGCAATTTGCGCGACATTTCCTTTCGTGCGCTGGCCACATTAGCCGCCGCTGATGCGATTTTGGCTGAGGACACGCGAGTTACCAAAACGCTGCTCGCTCATTATGGCATCTCCACGCCCTTGGTCGCCTATCACGAGCACAATGCGGCTGTGATCCGCCCTCACCTTTTGGCGCGCCTGCAATCGGGTGCGGCCTTGGCCTTGGTGTCGGACGCAGGCACGCCCTTGGTGTCGGACCCCGGCTTTAAGCTGGTGGCTGATGCGGCTGGCCTTGGCATTGAGATCATCTCGGTGCCCGGCCCTTCTGCGGTGTTGGCTGCTCTTGTGGTGGCGGGCCTACCCACGGATCGCTTCTTCTTTGAGGGCTTTTTGCCACCCAAAAGCGCTGCGCGCCGTCAGCGCATTGCTGAACTCGCCACCATTCCCGGCACTTTAGTGTTTTTCGAATCACCGCGCCGCGTCGCTGATGTGTTGACCGATCTGGCCGCTGTTTTGGGTGACCGCCCGGCCGCCATTGCGCGCGAACTCACCAAGCATTTTGAAACCGTCCGACGTGGCAATTTGAACGCTTTGGCCGAGCAGCTTTCTCAAGAAGCGCCGCCCAAGGGTGAGATTGTGTTGCTGGTGGGCCCGCCTGAGGCAGGTGCTGTGGCGATCACCTCTGAAGATTTGGATGCGCGTATTGAGAAGGCGCTGGAAACCTTGTCGGTGAAAGACGCTGCCTCAGTTGTGGCTGCCGAAAGCGGGCAACATCGGCGTCGCGTCTATGCGCGCGCGGTGGAATTGGCGTCGCTGCGCAACAAGCCCGATCAGGACCATGACGACTGAGAATCATGACGACTGACGGCCAGACAACCAAACGTCGCAAAGCGCGCAGCTTTGGCCAGATTGCCGAATGGGTCGCGCTTTTGGCGATGGTTTTGCGCGGCTATCGCATTTTGGGCCGCAATTATCTGGCACCGGGCGGCGAAATTGACCTGATTGCCCTGCGTGGCTCCACAATCTGCTTTGTGGAGGTCAAAGCCCGCCCGCAGCTTGAGAATGCGCAAACTGCCATAAACCCGCAAAAACAAGCCCGCGTGGCTCGTGCTGTCGGCTTCTGGCTCAGCCAAAATCGTTGGGCGCGCGATTATAATAAGCGGGCCGATGCGATATTCATCGCGCCGTGGCGCTGGCCGTTGCATATAGTAGGCGCCTTCGACCTTGACCTGCGCTAAAGCACATGTCCCATAGAGATAAATGCATTTTAAGGACCGCCGCATGAGCCTGACGATAGCTGTTCAAATGGACCCGATTGAGTCCATCAACATTGCCGGAGACTCGACTTTCGCTTTGATGCTAGAGGCGCAAGCGCGCGGCCATGAGATTTTGTTCTACACGCCGCACGATATGTCGATGATTGGCAGCACGGTGACAGCCACTGCCAGCCCGCTCACCGTGCGAGATATCAAAGGCGATCATTTCACCAAGGGTGAAGCGCGCAAAGTCGATCTGGCCGATGTGGATGTGGTTTTGCTGCGCCAAGATCCGCCCTTCGATATGGCCTATCTGTCCTCGACCTTTATGCTGGAGCGCATTCATCCCAAGACGCTCGTCGTCAATGATCCTGCCAGCGTGCGCAATGCGCCTGAAAAATTGTTTGTGATGGAATATCCCCATCTCATGCCAGACACGCTGATCAGCCGTGACCGCAGCGCGATTGAAGAGTTTCGCAAACAGCATGGCGATGTTGTGATGAAGCCGCTTTATGGCAACGGTGGCGCAGCTGTTTTCAAAGTGTCGCAAAAGGATCCCAATTTTGGATCTTTGTTTGATCTGTTCAGCGTCACCTTTCGCGAGCCTTGGGTCATTCAACGCTTTTTGCCGCGCGTCACTGAAGGCGATAAGCGCATCATTCTGGTTGATGGCGTGCCCATGGGTGCGGTCAATCGTGTGCCAGCTGAAAACGATATTCGCTCCAATATGGTGCGCGGTGGTGCTGCTGAAGCGACGCTTCTGTCAGCCCGCGAGCAGGAAATCTGCGACACGATCGGGCCAGAATTGAAACGGCGCGGCCTATTGTTTGTTGGCATCGACGTGATTGATGGCCATCTAACAGAAATCAACGTCACCTCACCAACAGGTTTGCGTGCGATTAAGCGTCTGGGTGGACCTGATTTGGCTGTTGCCATCTGGGATGCCATCGAGAGCAAACTTTAAGCGAGAGCAAGCTTTGAGCGATCTAATTATGGCAGAGAAACAATCATGAGTTTGGCCATGCCTGCATCGCGGATGCGCAGCCGCCGCGCTGAACCAGCGGTTCCTTTGGATCGCGTGGCGCTGGATCGCCAAATTGCGGCGCTTTGGGTCGAGCATAAGGGCGCAGGTGATGCGTTCCGCAAAGCCGTTGTCGAAGAATTTCGCAAAGCGCTGGACGATGGCCGCACCAAAGCGCGTGACCGTTTGGAGCGCGTGGGCGGCGGCTTGGATTGCGCGCAATTCATCTCGCAGCTCGAAGATGATTTGATCCGCTCGATTTACGATTACGTCGTCACCTATGTGTACCCCACCAATCGCTCGTCGGGCGAACGTCTCGCTGTGGTGGCTGTGGGTGGTTATGGCCGCGGCACTTTGGCGCCCGGCTCTGACATCGATCTGTTGTTTGTGTTGCCCTACAAGCAAACGCCTTGGGGCGAGAGCGTTGTAGAAGCCATTCTCTATGTGCTGTGGGATTTGCGCCAAAAAGTCGGCCACGCCACACGCTCGGTGGAAGAATGTTTGCGCCAAGCACGCGATGATATGACCATTCGCACCGCGATGTTGGAAGGGCGTTTTATTCTTGGCGATGAAGATCTCTTCATTGAAATGCGCACACGTTTTAACTACGACATCGTGCGCAATACGGCGGCTGAGTTTGCCGCGGCCAAATTGGCTGAGCGTGATGCACGTGTGTCGCGCGCAGGCAATTCGCGCTATTTGGTTGAGCCCAATATCAAAGAAAGCAAAGGCGGCTTGCGAGATTTGAACACGTTGTTCTGGATCTCCAAATATGTCTACCGCGTGCAAGAGCCTGAAGAATTGGTCGACGCTGGCCTGTTCACGCGCCGTGAGTTGGATCTGTTTTTGCGCTGCGAAGAATTTTTGTGGCGCGTGCGTTGCCATCTGCATTTTGTCACGGGGCGCGCTGAAGAGCGCTTGAGCTTTGACCAGCAGCGCGTGATTGCGGAACGCTTGGGCTATGTGCCACACGCAGGCCTCTCGGCCGTTGAACGCTTTATGAAGCACTATTTCCTTGTTGCCAAAGATGTCGGCGATTTGACCGCGATTGTGTGTGCCGCACTTGAAGAGCGCCAAGCCAAACCGCGCGCCATGCTTGATCGTTTCATGGGACGTCTGCGCAAGAAAACACGCAAACTGCCCGGCACTGAATTTGCCGTCGAGATTGATCGCATCACGGTTGCGCGTGACGATGTGTTTGAGAGCGATCCTGTCAATCTCATCCGCCTCTATTGGATGGCTGATCATCATCGCTTGGCGATTCATCCCAATGCCACGCGCCTTGTGACGCAATCGCTCAAACGCATCGACAAATCGCTTCGCAACAATCCAGAAGCCAATCGGATGTTTCTGGATATTCTCACCTCGCGCAATGCGTCTGAGACTGTTCTGCGCCAGATGAATGAATCGGGCGTGCTGGGACGCTTTGTGCCTGATTGGGGGCGCATTGTGGCGATGATGCAGTTCAATATGTATCATCACTACACAGTGGATGAGCATTTGCTGCGCACGGTGGGCGTACTCAATGGCATTGAAAACGGGCGTCTGGCGGAAGACCATCCGCTGAGCTCCGAAGTCCTGCCCTCGATCTCCAATCGCAAAGCGCTGTATGTTGCGCTGTTCTTGCACGATGTGGCCAAAGGCCGCGAGGAAGATCATTCGATTGGCGGCGCACGTATGGCGCGCGAATTGTGCCCACGGCTTGGATTGACTGACGCGGAAACTGAAACCGTAGCATGGTTGATTGAACAGCATCTTGTGATGTCGACCGTGGCCCAAAGCCGTGATCTGTCAGATCCACGCACCATCCGCACCTTTGCCGAAGTTGTTCAAACGCTCGAGCGTTTGCGCATGCTTTTGGTGCTCACCGTTTGCGATATTCGCGCTGTGGGGCCGGGCGTGTGGAATGGCTGGAAAGGCCAATTGCTGCGCACATTGTATTGGGAAACCGAAGTGGTGTTGGCGGGCGGACATTCGGCCATTGACCGCAAACAGCGCGTCGAAAAATCGCAGCACGATTTGCGCGCCACTTTGCCAGACTGGTCCGATGCGGCATTTGAAGCCTATGCGGCGCGCCATTATCCCGCCTATTGGCTCAAGGTTGATGTTGAGCACAAAACCAAACATGCGCATCTGCTGCAGCAATTAGAGATCGACAACACATCCTTGGCGACGCAAGTGGCCACGCATGCGTTTTCTGGCATCACAGAGCTCACCGTGATTGCGCCCGATCATCCACGCTTGCTCTCGATCATTGCAGGCGCATGCGCGGCAGCGGGCGCCAATATTGTGGACGCGCAAATTTTCACGACGACAGACGGTTTGGCGGTGGACACGATTGCCATTGGCCGCGCCTTTGATCGTGATGATGATGAATTGCGCCGCGCCGCACGCGTGGCAAGCTCGATTGAGAAATCCTTGCGTGGCGACATTCGCTTGAGCGATGCTGTGGCGGCGCGTGGCGACAATGGCACAAAGACGCGCGAGAAAACCTTCCAACTCGCACCTGAAGTCACCATCGATAACAATCTATCGAACCGCTATACGGTGCTGGAAGTCTCAGGCCTCGATCGCCCCGGTCTGCTCTATGAACTCACAGCCGCCCTCTCCAAGCTCAACCTCAACATTGGCTCGGCCCATGTTGTGACTTTTGGCGAGAAGGCGGTAGATGCTTTCTATGTGACGGATCTGACGGGGGCCAAAATCTCTAGCCCCACCCGGCAGGCCACGATCCGCAAAACCTTGCTAGACATCTTTTCCCCATCGGAAGCGGAGGCCAACAAGCCCGCCGCCCCGCGCAAAGTCAAAACAGCAGAGACGCCTCAAGCTTGATTTTTGGCGCAACAGATCTGATATCCCTCTTAGTGAAACGACTGGACCAGAGACCTCATGTCCGATTTGAATAAAGATCATGAAACCAACGCCCCTGAAGGCAATGGCCAAAACGCCCACGAGACCTCCTTTACGGCCGAGACCGCGCCACAAAGCACGGTGAGCGAGCCTGAGCCCTTTACCGAGCTGGAAAACCTCTATGCCGAGAACGCTG
>CAIUDK010000157.1 GCA_903897875.1 uncultured Hyphomicrobiales bacterium | reverse complement strand
CCTCGGCTGTCGTTCTAGCTGCCACCACGGTTGGCGCTGGCGCTGTCCAAGCAGCTGAGAAAAAGCACAAATATGTCACCGAGGACCATTGGGGCCAAAAGGGTGATGTGAAACTCTACATCTATCGCAAGCAATTGGCAGATGGCGTCAAGAACAAGCCCGTTCTGTTCCTCGTCCACGGCTCGTCCTTCTCAGGCCGCGGCGGCTTCGATCTTCAGGTCAAAAACCATCCCAACTATTCCTTCATGGAAGAGTTCGCCAATTACGGTTTTGATGTCTGGACAATGGACCATGAAAACTATGGCCTCTCATCACGCACATCCAGCAATTCCAACATCCGCTCCGGCGCGGATGATTTGAAAGTTGGCTTCCGCGTTGTGGAAAAAGTCACCGGCCAAAAAGCCCTGCGCATCTATGCGCAATCATCAGGCGCAATCCGCGCTGGCGTGTTTGCGATGGAAGAGCCAGATCGCGTCAATCGTCTAGTGCTCGACGCCTTCACATGGACCGGCGAAGGCGCACCCGAAATCATGAACCGCCGCCGTCAGGTTGAAACCTATAAGGCAAAGCCGTATCGCGAAATGACACGCGCAACCTTCCAAGGCATTTTCAGCCGCGACGATCCAAGCACATTCGAGCCAGCCATGGCCGAAGCTTTGGCTGATTATGAATTGAAGATTGGTAACACAGCGCCAAGCGGCACCTATCTCGACATGGCGATCAACATGCCGATGGTCGATCCCACCAAGGTGACCTGCCCCGTGCTGATGACGCGCGCCGCAACAGATGGCAACGCAACTGAAGCTGAATTGTTTGAGTTCTTCTCGAAGCTACCGAGCAAGGACAAGCAATTTGCCATGATGACCGGCGTCGCCCACGTTGCAGTGCTCGGCATCAACCGCCACCGCATCTGGCATGTGATGAAGGAATTCTTCACCTACCCAGACATGCGCAAAGTGTAAGAGCGAGAACAAATGTCACCCCGGATTTTTCTGGGGTGACAATCTTAAATTCAAACAATCAAAATCGCACGAAAATCATTCACATTCGTGCGCGTTGGCCCCGTCACCACTTGCGCGCCAATGCCTTCGAAAAACGAATGTGCATCATTGCGCTCCAGAAAATCATGCGCATCAAGCCCAAGTGCGCGCGCGCGTGTCAGGCTGTGCGGCCCCACAATGGCACCTGCCACTGGCTCAAGCCCATCAATGCCATCTGTGTCGCAAGCCAGTGCATAGACATCAGCCATACCCGCCAGCTTGATTGTGAGCGCCAGCAAAAACTCGACATTGCGCCCACCGCGACCGCTGCCCTTCACGCTCACCGTTGTCTCGCCACCTGACAGCAACACACACGGCCGCGCCGCTGGCTGTTGATAGGCCACCACTTGGCGCGCAATGCCTGCCATCATCACACCCAATTCTCGCGCCTCGCCTTCAAGGGAATCGCCCAAAATCAGCGGCGTAATATGATGCGCGCGCGCCAAAGCCGCCGCGGCCTCCAACGACACTTGTGGAGAAGCCACAATATGCGTCTGGCAACGCGCTAAGCGCACATCATCGGGCTTGATGGATTCGTCATGCGCCTGATGCAAATGCTCAATCACCGCGTGCGGCTCGTTGATGCCATAGGTAGTCAACACAGCCAAAGCATCTGCAAAGGTCGTCGCATCGCAAACCGTTGGGCCAGACGCAATCGACGACAAATCATCACCGGGCACATCCGACACAACAAAGCTCACCACCCGCGCAGGTGCAGCTGCTGCTGCCAAACGCCCACCCTTGATGGCGGACAAATGCTTGCGCACGCAATTCATCGCTTCAATGGGCGCACCAGAGCGCAGCAAGGCCGCATTGACCGCCTGCTTATCGGCCAAGGTCAACCCGGGCGCAGCCAAGGGCAACAGCGCCGAGCCACCCCCTGAGATGAGCGCAATCACGAGGTCATCTTGCGTGAGCCCCTGCACCAGCGCCAAAATACGCCGCGCCGCCTCTTCACCCGCTGCATCAGGGATGGGGTGAGACGCTTCCACAACTTCAATCTGAGAACAGGCCAAACCGTGACCGTAGCGCGTCACCACAAGCCCCTCTAGGGGCACGCCATGATGTCGCTCTAGCCACATCTCTTCCAACGCGCGCGCCATGGCCGCTGACGCTTTGCCAGCCCCCACAACAATCACCCGACCCTTGGGCGGCTCGGGCAAATAGTGCCGCATGCCAGCTTCCGGATGGGCAGCGCTCACCGCGGCATCAAACAATGCCCGCAGCAGCTCTTCGGGCTCCAGCGAACTCACGCAGCCAAACCTTCACGTAACCGTCTCTGGCTGTTTAGACACATCCGATATGCGCTTAGGCCCATGTTGCCCCGCCTCACCCACAAGAACCAAACCGACAAGATGCGATATGGTGTGGCCATCCTGGGCAAAAGGCAAGACCAACCGCTCAAATAGCATTTCGCGGCCGTCTTCATTTGTATACCGCAGCGCCTCGTAATCAGGCGCTTG
>CAIUDK010000156.1 GCA_903897875.1 uncultured Hyphomicrobiales bacterium | reverse complement strand
TATCGGTGTTCAGTACGCCATGCACAAAGCCGGCTGACATCCAGCGCGCAGTTGTGCGCGCTGTGCGCTGTGTGACTTCTGAGACAAAAGCGCGTGTGCGCTCGGTCCCCGTCAGTGATTCCAGCGTTGGCATATAATGTTTGATGACATGGTTCATCAAACGCTCAATGGCATCGTGATCTTCGAGATGCGCAAAGCGCTGAAATGTGCCGATGCGAATATGTGAATGGCTGAGGCGCACAAGCACGCTGGAGCGCGTCGGCGAGGGCTCGTCATTGCGGGAAAGATTTTCGCCGGTCTCGATAAGGCTCAAGCTTTTGGATGTATCGACGCCCAGCGCTTCCAACATTTGTGTGGCTAGCACTTCGCGCATGCCGCCCTTGAGCGTCAGGCGGCCATCGCCTCGGCGCGACCATGGTGTTTGGCCGCTGCCTTTGGTGCCAAGATCCAGCAGACGCCCGTCGCGATCTCGAAGCTGGGCAAAAAGAAAGCCACGCCCATCGCCGAGATCCGGGTTGTAATGGCGAAATTGATGGCCGTGATAGCGCAGCGCTAGGGGCTGGGGCAGATTGCCGGGCAGGGGCTCAAAGCGGCCAAAATGCGCGATCCATTCGGCCTCGCTCAAAGTCTCAAGACCCAGTCGCTGATCCCACTCCCGATTGCGCCAACGCAGTATGTGCTTGGGGAAAGTAGCCGCAGACACGCGGTCAAAGAAGGTGTCACCCAGCTCTGAATGGATCGTTTCGGGCTGATATGAGGGCGCAACAGGCATTTTTAGCTCCAGATGGGCTTTGTTTGGGGCTTTGTGGGCCATCGGGCAAGCATTTCCTGCAAAATGCCTATAAATTGAATGGGCTTGGCGGCACAAATCGCACTAGATTAGAGCCATTGGATATTCGCCTGCGAGTCGATTGGCTTAGGCGCTTAGGGAAGCCTTCGGGATGCAATTGAGCCCAAACGATTACCCCCGCGATATGACCGGCTACGGTCGCACGACGCCTGATCCCAAATGGCCGGGCGGGGCGCGGATCTGCGTTCAATTTGTCGTGAACTACGAAGAGGGTGGCGAGAATAATATTCTGCATGGCGATGCCGCGTCTGAGGCGTTCTTGTCTGAGATCGTCGGCGCGCAGCCTTGGGTTGGCCAGCGTCACTGGAACATGGAATCCATCTACGAATATGGCGCGCGCTCTGGCTTTTGGCGTTTGTGGCGCATGTTCACCAAACGCGCCATGCCTGTCACCGTGTTTGGTGTGGCCACTGCTTTGATGCGTGCGCCAGACCAATTGGCCGCGATGAAAGAGGCCGGTTGGGAGATTGCATCGCACGGTCTTAAATGGATCGAGTACAAGGATTTTACGCGCGAAGTTGAGCGCGAGCATATGCAAGAGGCCATTGCGATTCACACACAGCTGACGGGCGAGCGTCCCTTGGGTTGGTACACCGGGCGCACATCTATGCAGACGCTGGATCTTGTGGGCGAAGAGGGTCGCTTTTTATATTGCGCGGATTCTTATGCCGATGAATTGCCCTATTGGGTGAAGGGCGCAAAAAAGCCGCAGCTTGTTGTGCCCTATACGTTGGACGCCAATGACATGCGCTTTGCGACACCGCAGGGCTTTAATTCTGGCGATCAATTCTTTGCCTATCTGAAAGATTCCTTCGACATGCTCTATCGCGAAGGTGGCGAAGGGCAGGCCAAGATGATGTCTGTTGGTTTGCATTGCAGGCTTGTGGGACGGCCCGGCCGCGCTTTGGCGCTGGAGCGTTTTCTCGATTATGTGCAATCGCATGATCAGGTTTGGGTGGCGTCGCGTCTTGATGTGGCGCGCCATTGGCATCAGCATTTTCCAGCCCCTGCGGTGAGCGCATGAGTGGTGAGCGCATGAGTCACATCGATCTTGATGGCGCCTTGATTGCTAAGCGTCTCGAAGAGCTGGTGGCCTTCAGCGATGATGCAAATTGTTTGACGCGGCTCACTTTGTCGCCCTCGCATCGCAAGGCGGCTGAGTGTGTCGCGCAATGGATGCGCGAAGCCGGCATGGGCGTGACATTCGATGGCATCGGCAATGTGGTTGGCCATTATGAAGGCTCGCAGCATGATGCCAAATGCGTGCTGATTGGGTCGCATATCGACACGGTGCGCAATGCTGGCCGCTTTGATGGCAATCTGGGTGTTGTGACGGGCATCGCTGCGGTGGCCGCGCTTTCGCGTGCACGCATTCGTTTGCCTTTTGCGATTGAAGTTGTTGCCTTTGGTGATGAAGAGGGTGTGCGCTTTCCCTCCACGCTGACAGGCTCACGCGCGCTAGCTGGCAAATTGCTTCCTGAAACGTTGGATGATGTTGATCAGGATGGTGTGTCGCGTCGTCAAGCGTTGGTGACTTTTGGTGCTGATGTTGGGCGCTTACCGGCTGTTGTGCGTAATCCATCCAAGCTGTTGGCCTATGTGGAAGTGCATATTGAGCAAGGGCCCGTGCTGGAAGCACGTGATCTGCCATTAGGTGTTGTCACTGCCATCAATGGTGGGTCGCGCGGTGAAATCAAAGTCACTGGCATGGCGGGCCATGCGGGCACATTGCCGATGGATATGCGCCAAGATGCTTTGGTGGCGGCGGCTGAAATGGTGCTGGCCATTGAGGCGCGCGCACGTTCCGAGGCTGATCTTGTGGCAACTGTGGGCATGCTTCAAGTGCCCGGTGGCGCCATCAATGTTGTGCCCGGCGAAGTGAAATTCACCTTCGATTTGCGCAGCCCAACAAATGACGCGCGCCATAAAGCCTTTGCCGATTTGCAGGCGCAGTTGGGTGAGATTGCGGCGCGCCGCAACGTCAAACTTGATATTGCCATGCGCTATAATGCGCCAGCCGCGCCCTGCGATCCCATCTTGCGCGAGGGCTTCAAGGCCGCGATCAGCAAATTGGGTTTGCCAGTGTTTGAATTGCCCTCAGGAGCAGGGCATGATGCGATGGCTTTTCGCGGTGTCTGCCCCATAGCTATGCTGTTTGTGCGCTGTGCTGGTGGCATCAGTCATAATCCGGCAGAATTTGCCTCACCAGATGATATAGGTCTGGGCGCGCAGGTTCTGCATCAGTTTCTTTTGTCTTTCGGAGAGAATTCATGACCGTGACGATTGATGGCCGCAAGCTCACAGCGGCAAAAGTAGCGCGTGTTGCGCGCCGCACGCCCGATGGTCGTTTCGAGAAGGCGAAACTTGATGCGAAGTCTCGCGAGCAATTGGCCGCGACGCGCAAATATCTCGACGACAATTTCATGAATGATGAAGCGCCGTTGATGTATTCCTTCAACACCGGCGTTGGTCTATTCAAGGATCAGCGCGTGTTCATGCGCGACATGAAGGAATATCAGCGCAAGAGCATTTATGCGCATGCCACAGGTGTGGGCGAGCCGTTTGATGAGGATGTTACGCGCGCCACAATGTTGCTGCGCGCCAATGCATTTGCATCCAATTATTCCGGCCCGCGCCTTGAGCTTGTGGATCGGTTGATGGACTGCCTCAACGCAGGTCTGCATCCCATCATTCCACAAAAAGGTTCGGTGGGTGCGTCGGGTGATCTGGCACCTTTGGGCCATATGTCAGGCGCGATCTGCGGTTTTGAAGAAGCCGAGATGATGTATAAGGGCAAGCGCATGAGTGCGCGCGATGCTCTGCGCAAAGCCGGTCTGCCTGAAACATTTGATCTGGAAGCGAAAGACGCGTCCTGTCTGATTAACGGCTCCACCGTGTCGCTGGCTTTGGGTGCTTTGGCTTTGGAAGATTCCAAGCGTCTCTTGAAGCATGCCGATATTGCCTTGGTTTTGACGCTCGAATGTTTGCGTGGCGAATTGGCGGCATTCGATCCGCGCGTGCAGGCTGCGCGTCCGCATCGTGGTCAGGCTGCAACGGCGCGCAATGTGTTGCGCATGGCGCGCGATTCCAAGCGCTGTTCAGAAGATGCGCGCATGTTGGTCTTCCCAGAAGAAAGCCGCGCTGTTGGCGTCAAGCCACCACCGCGCGTGCAGGATGTGTATTCGCTGCGCTGCGCCCCGCAAGTGCATGGGCCTGTGCGTGAAGCGCTCGCTTATATTGAGGGCATTATCGGCACAGAGATCAATTCAGCCACCGATAATCCGTTGGTGTTTGACGATGGCAAGGGCGGGCTGGAGATTATTTCTGGCGGCCATTTCCATGGTCAGTATGTTGCCCAAGCGATGGATCTGTTGTCGATGGGTATGACGGATTTGGGTTCGATTTGCGAACGTCGTTTGGCGCGCCTTGTTGATCCCACGATGAGCTATGGTCTGCCGCGCAATCTTTTGGCGGGCAAGAAGGGCCTCAACACTGGTTATGCCACGGTGCAATGTTCGATGACCGCTCTGGTGATGGAAAACCGCACCTTGTCGATGCCGGGTTCGGTTGATTCCATTCCGGGCAAATCCAATGCGGAAGATCATGTGTCCAATTCCACTTGGTGTGGACGCAAGGCGCGTATGATTGTGGCCAATACGGAAGCGATCATCGCGGGCGAGATTTTGATGGCCACGCAGGCTTTGTCGCTGGTGGCTGATCTTGCCAAGGATTTTCCCATTGGTTCAGGTGCGCGCGCCGCAATGGAGGCTGTGCGCTCAGTTGTGCCACCGGCCCTTGATGGTGATCGTTGGTATGGCATCGAGATGGCGCAAGTACTCGATCTCGTGCGCTCCAATGCCATTGTTGACGCGGTTGAGGCAGCTGTTGGTCCGCTCGATTGAGCGAGCCAGCACCCACTCACACAAGCGCAACTGCCGCCACACCCATCTCGCTGTCAGCACTCTTTGGGGTTTTCTTCCGCATAGGGCTGTTTAGTTTTGGTGGTGGTGTCAGCGCATGGATGCATCGCGAAACCGTCACCAAGCGCCGCTGGATTGATGAGCAGCAATTTTTGTCTGGGCTCGCGCTCAGTCAGATTTTGCCCGGCGCGAATGTGAGCAATTTGGCCGTCTATATTGGCCTTTGCATGCGTGGCTGGGTTGGGGCGACAACGGCGTTATTTGCTGTTTTGTCTGGCCCCACTGTTGTCGTCATCGCCTTTGCCGAAGTTTATCCGCAGCTCATCGCGATTGCGGGCTTCCATTCGGCGATGGATGGCATTGCAACGGCTGCAGCGGGTATGATTATTCGTCTGGCGTGGTTGGGTGGTGTGCATTCTTGCCGTAAGCCCACTCCCATTGTGATAGCGACTGCCACTTTTGTGGCTGTGGGTGTGCTCCATTTTCCGCTCGTGCCTGTGGTCTTGGTGCTTGCACCCATTAGCATTGGTTTGGCGTGGCGCAGGAGGCTGACGGATGCGTGATAATCCGCTCACCTCTCTCATCTTCATTCTGGTTCCGTTTTCACTCGTCTCCATCGGCGGCGGACCAAGCATTTTTGCGCCGCTGCAACATCAAGTCACCGATGTGATGGGTTGGATTACGGCGCGCGAATTTGTCGATCTATTTGCCATTGCGCGTGTGGCGCCCGGTCCGGGTGCCATGCTGGCCACTTTGATCGGGTGGAAAGTGGCGGGTATTCCTGGTGCTCTTGTGGCAACCTTGGCCTTGTTTATTCCGTCCTCGATTTTGGCCGTTGTGATCGCTCGCTATTGGAATCGCTATCGCGGACATGAATGGCATCGCGCCGTTGAGGCTGGCTTGGCGCCCATCGCTGTTGGGCTCTTGGTGGCTGGTGCGCTGGCGGTTCAGCGCATATCTGCGACGGGTGTGACATCTTGGGTGGTTGCTGGCTCTGCGGCTGTCATATTCACGTTTCTGCCGCGTCTTCACC
>CAIUDK010000155.1 GCA_903897875.1 uncultured Hyphomicrobiales bacterium | reverse complement strand
GCCCGCCCGCTTCTTCGGCTTTGGCGCATTAATATTATCAATCGAGCCTAGCCTTTCAATATTCGTGCCGTAGTCAATTAATATGCCGTGTTTTTTATCCTCATGCGGGCAGCATATCCCTCAACCGCAACAGCGCGATCTTTTCAATCTCTGCCATCGCCGTTGCAAATTCTGCCTCGCCATCGTGATGCAGGCGTGTCTCGAAGGCTGACAGAATCTCCTGCTTGGAGCGGCCCTTCACAGCCATGATGAAGGGAAAGCCAAAGCGGGCTTTGTAGGCATCATTCAAAACGGTAAAGCGCGCACGCTCAGCATCGGTCAAATGATCAAGACCGGCGGATGTTTGCTCGCGCGTGGAATCAGCCGTGAGGCGTCCAGCCGCTGCCAAACGGCCAGCCAAATCGGGATGGGCGTTGATGAGGGCGAGCTGTTGGGCGCGCGGGGCGGCACGCATAATGGCGACCATGGCCTTGTGGAGCGCGCTGGCCGTCTCAAGCTGATCAAGGCCGGCATCAAAGGCCCCTTCAGCGACCCATGCAGAATGTTCAAAAATGCCGCCAAAGCGGGCCACAAAGTCTGCCCGTGAAAGATCTGCGACCATGATGCGAAAACTCCTGTTCCTATTGGTTTTAGAAGTTGCGCAAACCCCTGTCGAGCGCATACGATTGAAATATGTAACGATTCAATGAGGGGCGTCTTATGGCCGAGCCGACTGCGCAAACCGGACGCCTAACCACTCATGTGCTGGATACAGCCTCGGGGCGTCCTGCGGCCAATATCCTCGTCTCGCTTTTTGTGTTGGACACAGCGGCTGGCACATCGCGGCTTCTCAAAACAACCCACACCAATTCCGATGGCCGCTGCGACGCACCCTTGCTGTCAGGCGCAGAGACAAAGCGCGGCACCTATGAATTGGTGTTTCACGTCGCCGATTATTTCCGAAAGAATGGCACCCCTTTGAGTGAGCCGCCTTTCCTTGATGTTGTGCCAATCCGCTTTGGATTGGCAGACGAGAGTGCACATTATCATGTGCCATTGCTGATCTCGCCCTATGGGTTTTCAACCTATCGGGGGAGCTGAGGCCCATTAAAATGGACTGAGGGGGGTTTCATCCATGCCAAATTCAACACATCCGGTCGATCAAAAGCTACCCGTGCCGCGACTTGCCGCACTGGGCTTGCAACATGTCCTCGTCATGTATGCGGGCGCTGTCGCCGTGCCGCTCATCATTGCGGGTGCTCTGGGCCTGTCACCTGAGCAACGCACGCTTCTCATCAATGCCGATCTATTTGCCTGCGGTCTTGCAACCCTTGTGCAAGCGCTTGGTCTGCCCGGCATCGGTATTCGCCTGCCCGTCATGATGGGTGTCACATTTGCCTCCGTCGCTCCCATGCTCGCCATGGGCGGTGCTGCCAAGGCTGCTGGCCAAAGTGGTGTCGATGCGCTTTTGTCCATCTACGGGTCAGTGATTATCGCAGGTCTTTTCGCTCTGCTGGTCGCGCCCATTATGAGCCGCTTGCTGCGCTTCTTCCCGCCGGTTGTGACTGGCACAATCATCACGGTGATTGGTATTTCGCTGATGCGCATCGGCATTGGTTGGTTTGGTGGTGGCTTTGCCATGATCAAAAAGCCGCTTGAGGGTGGCGGCATGGGCGATGTGCCTAATCCGGCCTTCGGTCTGCCAGAAAATCTCGCCATCGCTCTGGCCGTTCTGGTCGCCATCGTGTTGATTGCCAAATATGCCAAGGGCTTTTTGGCCAATATCGCAGTGTTGCTGGGCATCGTCTTTGGTGGCGTGATCTCGGTCGCCCTTGGTAAAATGAGCTTTGCGGCTGTTGAAAAAGCCCCTTGGTTCGACATCATCTATCCGTTCCAGTTTGGCCTGCCGACCTTCAACCTGTCGGGCGCTGTCACCATGTGCATCGTCATGATTGTGGTGATGGTGGAATCAACCGGCATGTTCTTGGCGCTGGGTGAAATGACCGGCAAGAAAGTGGGCACGGTCGATCTCACACGCGGTCTGCG
>CAIUDK010000154.1 GCA_903897875.1 uncultured Hyphomicrobiales bacterium | reverse complement strand
GACAAAAGCGTCGGCGGCGGCAAAATCAGCTTGGGTCTTGCCCTCCGGGGCCAGTCTTTCCAGCGCATTTGCGATGCGGGCCAGCACTGCGGCGAGGTCGGTCGAGGGGGTCAAGGCGTCAGACATGAGGCATCCAATGTGGCAAGATTACAGCCGGGAATAGCAGAAACGGGGCCTGATGGGCAGAGCTCAGGGCAAAACTTGAGGGCTCTGCCCGTCAAATAGTCAGCTTTGGTTGCTTTCATCTGCCCGCTCGGTATAGTCCGCCCGTTTTCGGCGTTATCGCCTCGATAGTCGCCTTTGAGTGTTTAGGGAAGATTTGACCATGAACTTCATCACGCCTGCTTTCGCTCAAGCTACTGGCGCTGCCGCAGCTGGCACTGACATCATCATGCAGATTGCGCCGTTCGGCATCATTCTCGTCATCATGTATTTCCTGATCATGCGTCCCCAGCAGAAGCGCCAGCAAGCCCATCAGGAGATGGTCAAGAATGTGCGCCGCGGCGACACCATCATCACCAGCGGTGGCCTGATTGGCAAAATCTCCCGCACGATTGATGATGAGCAGGTTGAGCTTGAAATTTCACCAAACGTAAAAGTGCATTTGATGCGTCAGATGATCACAGACGTTCGCTCCAAGGGCGAGCCTGTAAAAGACTAAGTGCGTCCAGACCTCATTTAACAACAGACCGAACGGACCCATGCTTCGCTTTGCTCGCTGGAAAATTGCTACCATCGTCGGCATTACGCTGGCGGCATTTCTATTGATCGTGCCAAGCATGATCTCGCCTGCTGCATTTGATGCGGTCAGACGGGCGCTCCCCAAATGGGTGCCTGTGGAAACCATCGTGCTCGGCCTTGATCTTCAAGGCGGCGCGCATCTTCTGCTTGAGGTGGATAGCAATGATGTCACACGCACGCAGGTCAACAATCTGCGTGATGATGTGCGTCGCATTTTGCGCGAAGAAAATGTGCGCCTGACCGGCGGCATTGGCGCGCAGGGCCGCACAGTTCAAGTGCGCGTGCCTGAAGCCGCTGATCGTGCGCGCGCTCTGCCAAAATTGCGCGCCCTTGCGCAGCCCGGCGGCATGTCTGCTTTGGGAACGGTGTCCAATCCTTCGTTCGAGATCGTTGAAACACCAGACGGTCTCATTCAAATCACCGCAACTGACAGCGGCGTGAACGATAAAATCCGTCGCGCTGTAGATCAAACCATTGAAGTGTTGCGCCGTCGCGTCGATGCGCTTGGCACAACCGAGCCTAACATTCAGCGCCAAGGCAATGATCGTGTGCTGGTTGAAGTGCCCGGTCTGCAAGACACCAATCGTTTGAAGGAATTGCTTGGTACAACGGCAAAGCTTGAGTTCCGCCTTGTGGCTGAGCCAGGTGCTAGCCCTGCCGAAGTTGAGAACCTGCCACAAACCGATCAGCCCGGCCTTCTGCCCGTTGAAAAGCGCGTGATGGTGCAAGGTGAAGACCTAACCGATGCGCAGCCCGGTTTCGATCAACGCAGCGCTGAGCCTGTTGTGAACTTCCGCTTTAACATCCGCGGCGGTCAGCAATTTGGTCAGGTGACAAGTGAAAACGTCGGCAAGCCTTTCGCCATCGTGCTCGACAACAAAGTGATTTCGGCACCACGTATTCTGGGGCCAATCACAGGTGGTTCAGGCCAGATTTCGGGCCGCTTCACAGTTGAGCAAGCCAACAATCTTTCTATTCTCTTGCGCGCTGGCGCTCTGCCAGCCAAGCTCTCGATTGTGGAAGAGCGCACCGTTGGTCCCGGCCTTGGTCAAGATTCAATTGATGCTGGCAAGCGTGCAGCCTATGTCGGCGGCGTTCTTGTCATCCTCTATATGTTGGCCACTTACGGCATCTTTGGCGTGTTCGCTGACATTGCGCTTGTTGTGCATATCGGCTTCATCTTTGCCGCAATCGTTCTGTTGCAAGCGACGCTCACTCTGCCCGGCATCGCTGGCATTGTGTTGACGATTGGTATGGCCGTGGATTCCAACGTGCTTATTTATGAGCGCATCCGTGAAGAATCGCGCGCCGGCCGCTCGATCGTGTCTGCGCTTGATGCGGGCTTCAATCGCGCATTCGCCACGATTGTGGATTCCAATGCGACCATGATGGTGGCAGCGGTTATTCTCTACTTCTTCGGCTCTGGTCCTGTGCGCGGTTTCGCTGTGTCGCTGGGCCTTGGCGTTCTGACAACCATTGTCACTGCCGTGACGATGACCCGCATGATGATTGCGTTGTGGTATCGCTTTGCGCGCCCCACGCGCTTGCCGATTTAACGAGGCTCTGTGATGAAGCTCCTGCGTCTCGCTCCTGAAGATACCAAGTTTGGCTTTATGCGCTTCCGGCGCGTGAGCTATCCATTCTCCGCAATCATGTCGATTGTGTCGGTGATTATGTTCTTGGCCATTGGCATGAACTTCGGCATCGACTTTTCCGGCGGCACATTGATTGAGCTGCGTGCTAAGTCAGGCACGTCTGACATGTCCCATCTGCGTGATGTGGGCGAACATCTCGGCCTTGGCGATATTGAAGTTCAGTCCTTCGGCAATCTATCTGACGTCACTATGCGCATTCGCGTGCAGCCGGGCGGCGATGCAGCCCAGCAGGTTGCCGTTGAAAAAGTCCGCGTTGGCGTTGGTGATGGATATGAATTCCGCCGCGTTGAAGTCGTGGGTCCACGCGTGTCTGGCGAGTTGGTGCAGTCTGGTACGTTGGGCGTCTGCCTCTCCATCCTCGCCGTATTGACCTATCTGTGGTTCCGCTTTGAATGGCAGTTTGCCGTGGGCGCAGTTATCGCCACCATGCATGATTTGTTGCTGACAGTGGGCTTCTTCTCAGTCACGCAGCTTGAGTTCAACACGACATCCATCGCCGCCATTTTGACCATCGTTGGCTATTCGCTCAATGAGGCAGTCGTGGTGCTCGATCGTATTCGCGAGAACATGCGCAAATATAAAAAGATGACGATTGCCGACATGATTGATCTGTCGATCAACGCCGTGTTGCCACGCACGATCATGACCGCGACAACTGTGTTCTTGGCGCTGCTGTCCTTGGTGATCTTTGGCGGCCACGTCATTCGCTCCTTCTCGCTTGCGATGATGTGGGGCTTGTTTGTGGGCACCTATTCGTCCGTCTTTATCTGCGCACCAATCCTGATCTATCTGGGCGTGCGCGTTGACCAGAGCGGCAAAGACACGACCGAGAAGTAGGTTTTGCTGCACGGGTGGCATTGAAGCGCGTTCAGAAATAGGGCCAATGATGAACCCTGCATTTCTCCCCGGCCAGCATGTGATTGACTCCTATGCGTCGGGGGGCTTCGTTTTTGGTGGCATGTCACATCGCGGCTCACTGTTGATGCTGCCATCCGGCGTGCGCGCTTGGCAGCCTCAAAGCGTCGCTGATATTACGGAAGAGTCTTTGACGGCATTGTTTGCTGAGCCCGAAGGCACGATTGATTTTCTCATCATCGGCACCGGGCCAGAGCTGGCTCCCATGTCTCCTGAGCTGCGTCGCAAATTGGCCCAAGCGGGTATTCGCCATGAGCCTATGGCAACATCGGTGGCCATCTCTACCTATAATATTCTCTTGGGCGAACGCCGCCGTGTTGCGGTAGCATTGCTGGCCATCTCATGACACGCGCACCCGATCCAGCGCTTCATCTGTCGTATCAATATTGCGAAGATATTGTTCGCGGTGATGATCGTGATCGCTGGCTGGCGTCGCTGTTTGTGCCAGCCCAGCAGCGTCCGTTTCTTCATGCGCTCTATGCGTTCAACTCAGAAATTGCGCGCGTTCGTGAATCCGTTTCAGAACCCATGCCCGGTGAAATTCGGTTTCAGTGGTGGCGTGATGTTTTGAACAATGCGGTTGAGGGCGAGGCGAGGGGCGATGTTCAAGCCCATCCAGTTGCAGCCGCCTTGCTCGATACATTGGCGCGCTGTCAGCTGCCAACAAAGCCGATGTTGGATCTCATCGACGCACGCACATTCGATCTCTACGAAGACCCCATGCCGACCCTTCAAGACTTAGAGGGCTATTGTGGTGAGACCTGTTCAATCCTGTTTCGATTGGCAGCGTTGATTGTGAATGAGGGCGAGCCGGGTGGCGCTGATGCAGCCGGTCATGCCGGTGTCGCTTATGCCATGGCTGGACTTTTGCGCGCGCTGCCGTGGCAGGTTGCTAACAGTCAGGTCTACATACCCAAGGATGTATTGGCCAAACATGGTCTGGCCCCGAGCGATGTTTTGAGCTGTCAGGTCACGCCCGCTTTGCATGACGCACTTGCCGAAATGCGCGCCATTTCGCGTGCGCATCTCGCACAAGCCATCGGGCATTTATCGGATGTGTCCCCGCGCGCGAGAATCGTGCATTTGCCGATTTTCCTCGTCGAGCCCATGCTCGCG
>CAIUDK010000153.1 GCA_903897875.1 uncultured Hyphomicrobiales bacterium | reverse complement strand
CATCGGATGCAGTTTAAGAGAAGGTATGAGCATTTATGGCCAGTGACATTCTTATTGTGGACGATGAGGCCGACATTCGTGACGGCGTGTCTGGCATTTTGTCGGATGAAGGACACAATACACGCACAGCAAAAAATTCAGACGAAGCGCTTGCTGCGATTGAAGCGCGCCGTCCAAGTTTGATCTTCCTTGACATCTGGATGCAGGGCTCGCGTCTTGATGGTCTGCAATTGTTGAAGGTCGTCAAAGAACAACATCCCGCACTGCCTGTTGTGATGATTTCAGGCCACGGAAATATTGAAACAGCTGTGTCTGCCGTGAAACTCGGCGCGTATGATTTTATCGAAAAGCCCTTCAAAGCAGACCGCCTTGTGCTGGTGGCGGAACGTGCGCTCGAAACCTATCGACTGAAGCGCGAAGTGACTGAGCTGAAAACACGCAGCGGTTCGACGACGCGTTTGGTCGGCAAGTCCACGACCGTCAACCAATTGCGCCAAATCGTTGATCGCGTGGCACCAGCCAATTCGCGCATCATGATTATGGGTGCGCCGGGTTCTGGCAAAGAGCTGATTGCGCGCGCCATTCACGAAGCGTCATCGCGCACGAGCGGACCGTTCGTCGTCATCAACGCGGCGACGATTACGCCCGAGTCGATGGAAATTGAATTGTTTGGCACTGAGGGTGGGGAAGGGCGCACGCGTAAAGTTGGCGCGCTTGAAGAAGCCCACGGTGGCACGCTCTACATCGACGAAGTGGGCGATATGCCTAAGGAAACGCAGAGCAAGATTTTGCGTGTTCTCGTGGATCAAAATTTCCAACGCGTAGGTGGCTCGACGCGTGTGAATGTTGATGTGCGCATTATCTCGTCATCGGGGCGAGATTTGGCCTCCGCCATTGAGGATGGCAGCTTCCGTCAGGATCTGTTCCATCGCCTCTCTGTGGTGCCGATCCGCGTGCCATCCTTGGCTGAGCGCCGCGAAGATATTCCGGAGCTCGTTGAGCATTTCATGGATCAGGTGTCGCTCTCGACCGGTCTGCCAAAGCGCACAATCAGCCTTGAGGCGATGGCGGTTATTCAGTCGCATGATTGGCCCGGCAACATTCGACAGCTTCGCAATAACGTCGAACGCTTGATGATTTTGACCGATGGCGACCCGAAGGCTGAAGTTACGCCAGAGATGCTGCCCTCTGAGATTGGCGCGCTTGTGCCCTCGACGCCTAATGGCTCGGGCGGTGAGAAGCTGATGAGCCTGCCTTTGCGTGAGGCGCGAGAGGTGTTTGAGCGGGAATATTTGGTCGCACAAATCAATCGATTTGGAGGCAACATTTCCCGTACAGCCGAGTTTATCGGAATGGAGCGGTCAGCTTTGCATCGAAAATTGAAGTCCTTGGCTATAGACTGAAGTCTTACAATCGAGGAGCTGCCTGTTTTTTAGCCGGTTTATGTGATGTTCACAGAACTTTGGTTATCTTGTTGCAACAGCGTGGCCGTTGAGCTTCCAGCGATGCGCCGGTTAGAGTATAAGACTTTTATTGTTCTTGTTTTCATGACTAAACGATTCTTCGACGAGGACATTCCGCTCGGCACGGCGGACTAATAAAGGAACCAAAAAATGGCGGCCGAACGCACTCAGAATCTCCAAGATACGTTCCTGAATTACGTCAGGAAACAGAAGGTTCCGTTGACAATCTTCCTCGTGAACGGCGTCAAGCTTCAAGGCGTTGTCACATGGTTTGACAATTTTTGCGTTCTTCTGCGTCGGGACGGTCACTCGCAGCTTGTTTATAAGCACGCGATCTCGACCATTATGCCAGGCGCACCGCTGCAGATGTTCGAGCCGGCCGAAGAGCCGTAATGAACGAACAGGCATAGGGCTGCATGAGTCATCCGGATTTCTCAGATGACGCATCGGATTTCGAGCGCAAACGTGCGCGCGCAACCCGTGCCTTAATCGTTGGCCCTTATCTGACCGAGAAGGCCCTTCACTATTCCAAAGACAGCGCGATCAGAGCGTCGAGTGCGTCCGTATGGGCGCGCTCGCCTGAAGCGCGCCTTGATGAGGCGGTTGGTCTGGCGCGCGCGATTGATCTCGACATCGTGGGTTCAATCCACGCTCAGCTCACACAGATCCGCCCGGCAACTTTTCTTGGCACCGGCAAAGTCGAAGAGATTGCCGAACGCGTCGAGCATGAGGAAATCGGGCTTGTGATGATGGATTGCGCGCTCTCACCCGTGCAGCAGCGCAATCTTGAAAAAGAACTCAATGCCAAAGTCATCGACCGCACCGGACTCATTCTGGAAATTTTTGGTCGCAGAGCCCGCACGCGCGAAGGCGCGCTGCAAGTCGAGCTCGCCCATCTCAACTATCAAAAATCGCGGCTCGTGCGCTCATGGACGCATTTGGAACGTCAGCGCGGCGGCTTTGGTTTTCTAGGTGGTCCCGGTGAAAGTCAGATCGAAATCGATCGGCGTTTGTTGCAAGAACGCATGGGTCGCATCGAGCGTGATCTTGAAGGTGTTCAGCGCACGCGCGGACTGCATCGCAAGAGCCGGCAGGATGTGCCATTCCCAGTCGTCGCTTTGGTTGGCTACACCAATGCGGGTAAATCCACATTGTTCAATCGCATGACGCGGGCCGATGTTTTGGCGCAAGACATGTTGTTTGCAACGCTCGATCCAACCTTGCGCGGTGTGCGTTTGCCGCATGGTGCGCGCGCCATGTTGTCCGATACGGTTGGGTTCATTTCCGATCTGCCAACCATGCTCGTGTCAGCGTTTCGCGCGACACTTGAAGAGGTGATCGAGGCCGATGTTATCCTTCATGTGCGCGATATTTCGCATGAGGATACCGACGCGCAAAGCGGTGATGTGCAGACCATTTTGAAGGAACTCGGCATTGATCCCAACGATCATGTGCGGCTTGTAGAAGTTTGGAACAAGCTAGATTTGTTGAGTGAAGATGATCGCGAGAAGATCCTCAATTCGGCAGCGCGCCGACCTCTAGCCGAGCGCCCCTTCGTTGTGTCTGCTGTGACAGGCGAGGGGATTGATGAGCTTTCGCTGGGCATTGAAGAGCGTCTGTCAGCGGGCCACGCAGTGTTTGGCGTGCAAGTGCCGCCCAGCGATGGCGGTGGCTTGAATTGGATTTACGAGAACGCCGAAGTGCTTTCGCGCGAGAGCGATGACGAGGGCACAATCCATTTGCGCATCCGCCTTGCGCCAGAACGCATCGAGCGGTTGTGTCGTCGCTTTAGCGATGTCACGCGGGAACTGAACTAATACTCACTCCCGCTCCAACCGCTTCGCTTCATCCCAAAGCGCGTCCATTTCTTCCAATGTTGCGTCTTTGGCGGTGCGGCCCTGTTTGGCTAGTGCGTCTTCGATGTGGGCAAAGCGGCGCTCAAATTTTTCATTCGTTGTGCGCAATGCTTGTTCGGGATCGGCCTTGAGATGGCGCGCGAGATTGCCAACGGCAAACAGCAGATCACCAATTTCGCCAGCGACATCCTCTTGCGGTGCGCCCGCATTGAGAGCCTCTTCAATCTCGTCCGTCTCTTCGCGAATTTTGGCGATGACTTGGCGCGCGTCGTTCCAATCGAAACCAACCGTGCTGGCTTTGTCTTGCAGTTTGATGGCGCGCGTGAGTGCTGGCATCGCATAAGGCACGCCGCTCAAAACACCTTCCGGCGCGTCGGGTGGATAGCCTGCGGCATCTCGCTCGGCGCGCCGTTGGGCTTTCTCTTCGGCTTTGATCTTGTTCCAGACCTTCTTCACCTCGTCAGGTGAGAGATCTTTGGCGTCGCCAAAAATATGCGGATGGCGACGGATGAGTTTGGCGGTGATGCCTTCGACCACATCAGCAAAGGCAAAGGCGTTTTGCTCTTGGGCTATGCGCGCATGAAAGACCACTTGCAGCAGCAGATCGCCCAGCTCGTCGCGCAGCTCATACATGTCATTGCGCGCAACCGCCTCGACAACCTCATAGGCCTCTTCAAGCGTGTAGGGCGCGATGGTGGAAAACGTCTGTTCAAGATCCCATTGGCAGCCGGTTTTGGGCGTGCGCAAGGCGGCCATGATGTCTATGAGGCGATCAATGGTGCGGCCGGGTTTCATCGTGAACCTTTAAGGCGAGGGGGCAAAGGCGAGGGGATTTGTTTGGTGCTTAGCGCAAAAAGAAAGGGGCGCAAAAGCGCCCCTTCAATTGAACATTCGAAAGTGCCGATTATGGCTCGATCGAAATGGCTTCACGACCCTTTGGCGTATCAACGACACGCATGTTGATCGTCTGACCCTCTGCGAGAGCCATAATGCCAGCTGGACGCAGAACAGAAATGTGAACGAACACATCCTTGCCGCCGTCGCTGCTGGAAACAAAGCCGAAGCCTTTGGTTTCGTCGAACCACTTCACAGTACCTGACACTTCAACGGCTGTTGAAGGATCTGGCATGCGACGAGGAGGGCGCGGGCTATCGAATGAACGACCGCCGCCACCGCCATCATAAGAGCGACCACCGCCGTCGAATGAACGGCCACCGCCATCACCACCGAAGCTACGTGGAGCTTCTGCAGTTGCTGTTGATGTGTCGACCTCAAGAACGCGAGTCACTTGCGTGCCCTTTTGTCCCTGACCAACCTGAACTTTTAATTTTGTTCCGGGCGGAACGCTTTCATAGCCTGCAGTTTGCAAAGCACCGATATGGAGAAATGCATCTCCAGATCCGTTGCCCAATTCCACAAAGCCAAAGCCCTTGTCGCCCTTGAACCATTTTACAACGGCATCAACGGGAGGGGTTGTTGGTGGTGGAAGGTCCCCGCCACCAAAGCCACCGGAGCTCGGTCCACCAAAGGACGGCCGGGGTGTGCGGCTTGGACGTGAATCGTATGACATCGGACCGTCATCGTCGAACCCACGCTTCCTGGGTCCACGGAAATCTTTACCTTTGCTCATCTGCCTGCTTGTCTCCGCCAATCATTCCCACGCATTTGGTTCTCTGAACCAAACGTTCATGGTCGGAACATCGCCTTGATCCATCCGTCAGTTCCCGATGGCGACCCAAAAAGGCTGCAATTCGTTCTGTCGTCAAAAATTATGCGCGCTCCACACTCTGCACATTAGCAGATGTCACGGGGATCTGGCTATCGCTATTTCACGCAACCTTTAAGGCGGCGAAAGTGAGGCAGACGCGTGCCTCAAGCCCCGTCGGGTGATGAATAGATTGGCATCAGAATTGGCTCGGCTTTGGTGCAACTTAGAGGCGATTTTCACCAAGGCTGAGCCGTCCGTTTGATCCGCCAATTCTAGTGACGCTTTGGCGATGCCCATGGGACAGATAGCCCATCGGCTGCGCAGACAGGCGAGGTGCGCTTTTGAGCTTGAGGCGGATTTTGAACGCGCTGACCAAAACAGTCTTTGCGCGACCATGAGCGTCACGATGATGGTCGAGCGTGAGGCACGCAATTTCCATTTCAGAGATCCAGCAACTTTTGCCGCGCTCAAGTTCAGGGCTCGATTTGCGGCTTGGTGTTGGCGGTGCGATTTCTGCCATCGACGGCCAAGAGGCCATGGGAGTGCTTTTCGGGGGCTAGGTTTTAGGGACCGTTTTGGGGTGCCTGTTTTCCTATATCCATGGATCGCATAATCAATATTATGGAACCAAAACATATAACCCATATGCCATATAGCTTTTAAGTACTTGGGTCTGTCGGCGCCAGCGCCAGCTCTCAATGTCAGCTCTCTCTGGCGTCGCGGAACAAATGCTTTGCTAAACGCATTGCCGCCATGGTGGCCGCCATCTGCGTTGGTGCTGGTAAAGGAGCTGCTCGTGAAAGCGCTGTGCTGGCATGGCAAGGGTCGCGTTCAGATCGACCGCGTTCCAGACCCCATCATTCTTGATCCTGGCGATGCCATTGTGCGCGTCTCGCTGACGTCCATCTGCGGTTCGGATTTGCATGCTTATGACGGCTTCTTGCCCGGCATGGTCGTTGGCGAAAGCCTCGGTCATGAGTTCGTTGGCGAGGTTGTCGAAGTCGGCTCATCGGTCTCAAAGCTGCAGGCTGGCGATCGTGTGGTTGTGCCGTTCATCATCAGTTGCGGCCGTTGCAGTTATTGTGAGGCCGGCCTTTGGGCCTTATGCGCCACAACCAATGCGCGTCGTTTGAATGGATACGGCGGTGCTGGCCAGTTTGGTCCGTCGCATCATTTTGGCGGCTACGGCGGTTCTCAGGCCGAATATGTGCGTGTGCCGCATGCCGAAATTGGCCCTCTGAAGCTGCCCGACACAGTGAGTGACGAACAGGCTTTATTGCTCTCAGCGACGCTGCCAACGGCCTATATGGCGGTCGAGAATAGCCATCTGCCACCGGGCGGCACTTTGGCAGTGTGGGGCTGTGGGCCGGTCGGGCAGTTGGTGATCCGCTGCGCTTGGCTTTTGGGTGCAGGCCGCGTGATTGCGATTGATCATATTCCTGAGCGATTGCGCATGGCGCGCCGTGGTCATGCTCAAGCTATTGATTTCACTAAGGAAGATGTGTATAAACGGATTCAAGAACTCACTGCAAACCACGGACCGGACGCCTGCGTTGATGCTGTGGGCATGGAAGCGCTTGGTCTTGGCGGCGTTGAATCCGCGCTCGATATGGCCAAAGCCGCCGTCTATTTGGTGAGCGATCATCCCTATACAATTCAGCACGCCATTCGCTGCTGCCGCAAAGGTGGCACGCTGTCATTGGCTGGCGTCTACAGTGGCGCGCTGGATAAGGTGCCGCTGGGTCAGGCATTCGCCAAAGGGCTGTCGATCCACATGGGCTACACCCATATTCACCGCTATCTGCGCCCTCTTCTCAAGCGCATTGAAACGGGAGAGATTGCGCCCTCTTCTATCATCACCCATCGCATCAAGCTGGACGATGGGCCTGAAGGCTATCGCATGTTT
>CAIUDK010000152.1 GCA_903897875.1 uncultured Hyphomicrobiales bacterium | reverse complement strand
ACGGCCGGTCTTCTTGACCGATTCGATGACGGTCGGCAGGTCCATCGGGCGGATGGTGCGCAGGTCGATGATTTCGACGCTGATGCCTTCCTTGGCCAGCTCGTCCGCCGCCTTGATCGCATAGGTCATGCCGATGCTCCACGTCACAATCGTGACATGCTCACCAACGCGGGCCACGCGAGCCTTGCCGATTGGCACGGTGAAATCATCCATGCGTGGCACTTCAAACGACTGCCCGTAGAGCATTTCGTTTTCCAAGAACACAATTGGGTTTGGATCACGAATGGCGCTCTTGAGAAGCCCCTTCGCATCAGCTGCCGAATAAGGTGCAACAACCTTCAATCCCGGGATTTGCGAATACCAAGCCGAATAGTCTTGGCTGTGCTGCGCGCCTACGCGAGACGCAGCACCGTTTGGTCCACGAAACACAATCGGGCAACCCATCTGGCCACCTGACATGTAGAGCGTTTTAGCAGCCGAGTTGATGATGTGATCGATACCCTGCATGGCAAAGTTGAACGTCATAAACTCAACGATTGGACGCAAGCCTGTCATGGCAGCGCCAACGGCAAGACCCGCAAAACCGTGCTCGGTGATCGGCGTATCGACAACGCGACGCGCACCAAACTCCTGCAACAATCCTTGCGTGACCTTATAGGCGCCCTGATATTCAGCAACCTCTTCGCCCATCACAAACACGCCGTCATTGGCGCGCATTTCTTCCGCCATCGCATCGCGCAAAGCTTCGCGCACAGTGATGGTCATCATTGGCGTATCAGCTGGATATTCTGGCGCAGCTGCAACAGACGCAAACACAGTTGGTGCAGCAGCAGGAGCGGAGGAAGGAGCGGATGCAGCCGGGGCAGCCTCAGCTGCAGCTGGCTTTGCGGTGTTGACGAGTGAAGGCGCTGGCGCATCGGATGCGCTTTCGCCATCAGCCAAAATGATGCCGATGGGCGTGTTCACCAACACATTGTCGGAGCCATCTGGCACAAGGATTTTGCCGAGCGTGCCTTCATCAACGGCCTCGACTTCCATCGTGGCCTTGTCAGTTTCGATCTCAGCCAGCACGTCGCCGGATTTGATCTTGTCGCCTTCTTTCTTCAGCCATTTGGAGAGCTTGCCCTGTTCCATGGTCGGAGAAAGGGCTGGCATCAGGATATGGGTCGCCATCTGCGTTTCCAGTTTTGTCAGGTCGCGAAAAAGGGTGAGCGATCAGATAAGAATATCTGTCCACAATTCGGATGGATCGGGCTCAGGATCATTGGTGGCAAACTCAGCCGCCTCAGCCACAATGGCGCGCACCTTGGCGTCCACCTGCTTGAGATCGTCTTCGGTTGCAAACTTCTGTGCCAACAGACGCGCACGAACCTGCTCGATAGGATCATGCTCCTCGCGCATTTTCTGCACTTCTTCCTTGGAGCGATATTTCGCCGGATCGGACATCGAATGTCCGCGATAGCGATAGGTCTGCATTTCAAGAATATACGGACCCTTGCCTTCACGACACCAAGCCATGGCGCGTTCGGCTGCATCCTTTACAGCGCGAATGTCCATGCCGTCGATCTGCTCGCCCGGAATATTGAACGACAAACCACGCTTGGAGAAATCCGTCTGCGCAGAGGCGCGCGACACAGATGTGCCCATCGCATAGCGATTGTTTTCGATGATGAACACAACAGGGAGCTTCCACAGCTCGGCCATGTTGAAGCTCTCATAGACCTGGCCCTGGTT
>CAIUDK010000151.1 GCA_903897875.1 uncultured Hyphomicrobiales bacterium | reverse complement strand
AGACCCATTTCACCGCAGCCCGCGCTGAGCGCATTGCTGGCGACACAACGACATTCGAGCGCGGCACCTATACCGCCTGCCCTGCTTGCGAAGAAAATCCAGATCGTCCGCCTTTGTGGCAGGTGCGCGCCAAGCGGATCATTCACAAGAACGATGAGCAGACCATCTATTACGAAGATGCGACGCTTGATCTGCTGGGCGTGCCTGTTGCCTATATCCCTTATTTGTCGATGCCAGATCCAACCGTTAAGCGGAAGACTGGCTTCCTGACGCCGCATTATTCCGTGCAGTCCAATCTTGGTGCGGGTGTGTCCGTGCCGTTCTATTGGGCGATTGCGCCCAATTACGATCTCACAGTGACGCCAACCTTTTATTCCAGGCAGGGCCTGTTCTCGAAGGGTGAATGGCGTCACACGCTGGTCAATGGTGCCTATACGATCCGCGCGTCTGGTATCTTCCAGAACAATCCAGACGTGTTTGGCACGACACCTTATGGCCCCGGCAACAAAACATTCCGCGGCTCGTTGGAATCATCGGGCGAGTTCAACCTGAACGACAAATGGCGTTTTGGTTGGAATGGCGCGCTCATTTCCGACAAATGGTTCTCCGACAATTACAAAGACAAGAACGTCCCGCTGTCATCGAACTACTTCCGCGAGTCGACCTCAACGCTCTATCTGACCGGTCAGGGCGAGCACGGTTATTTCGATTTGCGTGGCTACCATTTCTTTGGTCTGTCGCCTTACGATCAGCAACAGCAGCAGCCCCTTGTGGCGCCTGTGTTGGACTACAACAAAGTCGTCAATCTCTCGCCAGCTCAGACGATGGGCATTGGTGGTCAACTTGAGATCGATGCCAATCTGACATCGCTTTCGCGCGAAGTGGCCGCCTATCAATCGGTTGGCACGCGTCTGCTCGACTCGACCTATTCACTTTATGATGTGTGCAACCCGTATAATAAATCATCCTGTCTGCTACGCGGCATAGGTGGTGATTACACGCGCGCCACATTGAACCTGACGTGGAAGCGTCAGTATATCGATCCGATTGGCCAAGTATGGACGCCATTCACCTTCACGCACATGAATGCGTCATGGTTGGATCTCAACAAAACCAACAGCTTGAATGCCATCAATTCGAGCGGCGCTTACGTCAGCAATAGTTATCAGGCCGATTTCATCGCGGGCTCAAACCAGTCCTACCGTGGACAGGTCGTGCCCGGCATTGGCTTGGATTACCGCTTCCCCTTCTCGTCGAAGGTGGCTGGCATGAGCCAGGTGGTCGAGCCAATTGCGCAAGTCATTGTGCGTCCTGACGAGCCAGCCGTGCGCGCTAACGAAGACGCGCAGAGCCTCGTGTTCGATGACACAAACATGTTCGAGTGGAACCGCTATTCCGGCTATGATCGCTTTGAAGGTGGCACGCGCGCCAACCTCGGTGCTCAGTACACGCTGGCTTTTGATCGTGGTGGCTATGCGAATGTGCTGCTGGGCCAATCCTTCCAGCTGGCTGGCCGCAATTCTTATGCGACCGCAGACGCTGCCAACACGGGCCTCTCGTCCGGTCTGGACACCAAGCAATCCGACTACATTGCTCGTTTGGCTCTGGCGCCCAACAGCACCTACACCTTTATCGCCAAGGGTCGCTTCGATCCGACAGACTACTACATGCGTCGCTTGGATTTGATGGCCAGCGCCAACTTTGGTCCGCTCACGACATCCCTGCTCTACGCCCGTTATGAAGCGCAGCCTTTGCTTGGGTTCGACAAGCGCCGCGAGGGGCTATCCGCCTCAGCGCGCTATCAGATCAACAAGAACTACTTCGTGAATAGTAATGTCATCTTCGATATGACGCGCCACCTCTACAATAACGATAGCAGCGTCAATATTGGCAATGCCGCTCTCTTCTCAGTTGCTGGCCTTGGCGTTGGCGGCGGCTATATGGATGATTGCACTACGGTGTCACTCAACTATACTTCAATCTATCAGAACTCAGCCGCTGGGCAGAATGTGCGCAATCAATCGCTCCTTCTGCAAATCCAGCTGCGCACACTGGGTGATGTGAAGGCACAAACGAGCTTGGGTCAGGTCCAAGCGCAAGATGGAATTAGGTAGCGGGCGATAGCCCTTGCTGATGACGCCTAACCAAAATCAATCATGAGTGAGGAACTGTGACTTTTTCAACGTTTAAGCGCCGCTTAGGTCTGCTTGGTTTGGCCGTCCTCGCTTTGGGCGCAATGCCCCTTGCTCAGCCTGCGCAAGCACAATCCGTGATTGCCTCCGTCAACGATGATCCAATCACTGACGTTGATGTGAGCCAGCACATGAAGCTTTTGGCTGTGCTCAAGAAGCCCGCAACCCGCGATGCTGCCATTGAGAATATCATTTCCGTGCGTCTCAAACTTATTGAGGGCGCAAAATTCAAACTCAAGCTGAGCGATTCCGACATCGGCCCTACCATTGGCTTGACCGCACGCAAGCTCAAGATTCCGCCTCAAGCGCTTTTGCAGAATTTGCATAATGCGGGTGTGACGGACGATCAGTGGAAGCAATATTTCACAGCTGAAGCAGGCTGGGGCATTTACATTAGAGCGCTGAACAAGACGCTGGAGATCAGCGAAACGGAAATGCGCAATGCAGGTGCCAATAAGGACGCCGGCAAAAAGACCGTGAATGAATATGTTCTGCGTCAGGTCATTATGATTGTGCCTAACAACGCAAGCGGATCGGTCGTTGAAACGCGCATGCGTGAGGCGCAGCAATTGCGCCAGCGCTTTACTGATTGCAACACGGGCGTGGCACTCGGCCGCGGCATGCAGGATGTCGCCATCAAAGAGCCAACCACCCGCACGGGTACAGCGTTGAACGATCAGCTGCGCAATCTTCTCGACACAATGGAAGTTGGGCACCTCACCCCTCCCCAACGCGGTCAGACTGGCATTGACATGATTGCGCTTTGCAGCCGCGGCGTTGCGCGCGAAGAAAAAGCCGGCGCAGACGATCTGCGGTTTGAACTTCTGATGGCGAAGCTCGAGAAGGAGTCAGATCGGCTCTTCAAGGACGTGCGCAATCGCGCGATCATCGTCAAAAGGTGAGCGGTCAAAAGGTGTGTGTTGTGTCTCAAGGGGCAACCCCTGCTCTCATTGTAACGTCTGGTGATCCCTCAGGGATTGGGCCTGAAATTACTTTGCGAGCATGGTTGGCGCGCACCCAGCAGACACGGCCCTTCGCCGTGCTGGCCGACCCCGCGCAATTGCAAAGAACTGCGGCCCAGCTCAATCTCGCTGCGCCTGTTGAAGTGACTGACCCTGCGCATGTCGCCGCCACCTTCCAGCGCGCGCTGCCTGTCATTGCTTTATCCAAGCCCGTCAACGGCGTGCCCGGCGCGCCTGATGATGCCGATGCGGCCATGACGTTGGAATCCATTGAACGGGCTGTGGCCTATGTTCATGCAGGCCAATTTGCCGGCGTCGTCACCAATCCAATCGCGAAGGAAGGTCTCTATCGCGCGGGCTTTCGTCATCCCGGACATACGGAATATTTGGGCGAATTGGCCCAAACACTTTGGAAGCAATCAGCAACGCCTGTGATGTTGTTGTGGTCGCAAACCTTGTCGGTTGTGCCCGTAACCATTCATGTGGCGCTGGCCCAAGCGATCCGCGATCTGACGACGGATTTGATTGTCGACACGGCGCGCATCACAGCGCGCGAACTCACCTCGCGCTTTCACATCGCAAAGCCTCGGCTTGTCTTGGCGGGGCTCAACCCGCATGCGGGTGAAGGTGGCACGATGGGGCGCGAGGATATTGATGTGATCGTGCCAGCCGTCGAGCGATTGCGCGCTGAGGGAATTGATGCGCGTGGTCCGCTCTCTGCCGACACGCTGTTTCATGCAGCGGCGCGCGCGACCTATGATGTGGCGCTCTGCATGTATCACGATCAAGCGCTCATCCCGATCAAGACGCTCGCCTTCGACAGCGGCGTGAACGTTACGCTTGGCTTGCCCTTTGTGCGCACGTCGCCAGATCACGGCACGGCATTTAATATTGCGGGCCTCGGTCGGGCAGATCCGTCCAGTCTGATTGCCGCCCTCGCATTGGCTGATCGCCTGACGAGGGCGCAGTGAGTCCACACGACCCAAAATCCTCCGACGGACTTCCCCCGCTGCGCGACGTTGTGGAGGCGCATGGCCTTGCTGCCAAACGCACGCTTGGACAAAACTTCCTCTTCGATCTCAACCTGACGGGGCGCATTGCGCGCGCGGGCGGGCCGCTCGAAGGTGTGTGCATTGTTGAAATTGGTCCCGGCCCTGGTGGCTTGACGCGCGCTTT
>CAIUDK010000150.1 GCA_903897875.1 uncultured Hyphomicrobiales bacterium | reverse complement strand
GTGATTTCCAGCTGGATTTTTTCAGCATCTGCCAAGAACTCTGGATCGTTCATCGTATCCATGAAGGCTTTGCGCAGTGCGTTAACGCGATCTGTTGGTACGCCGGGAGGGGCCGTATAAGGACGACCCATAACTTGACGCGCGAAGATGAGCTTCAAGATCTGACGATCTTCATCGGTCTTCGCCAAGTCCATCACGAGAGGAACGTTAGGCATTTCCTTGTGCTTGGCGAGTGCAATCTGCATCAGCACGTTGATCTGCTTGTTATCAAGCCAACGCTGATGCGTTGCCTTCACGCTTGACCATGACCAGCCGCAACGACCCTGCAATTCACCGCGCTCAAGTGCCAAGACCACATCGCCACCACCTGGATAGCCGATGACGATTTTCATGTTGGCGCCCAGAACGTAATTGATGATTTTGGCAAACTGCGTTGTGTCATCGCTTTGGCCTGTGCCGCCAACGATCATGCCTTTATCAACGACGTCTTTAACGGAGGTTATGCCGCTGGAGGCCATGGCGACGCAGACGCTGACTTCGTTATTCGCGCTGCCGATCCAATTGAATTTGGTGGCATCGAATGTTGCGCCCTCTAAACCGAGCAGCGGATAGAAAGCGCCGCCGCGGGCAAAGGTGCCAATTGTGGTGCCGTCTTTGGGTGCGACCGAATAGAGATAGTTTGCGGCGCGAAGGCTGCCAGCGCCAACCATGTTCTGCGGAATCACTGTTGGATTGCCGGGAAGATGCTTGCCCAAATAGCGGGTCACAACACGCGCATAGACGTCGTAAGCACCGCCGGTGCTATAGCCGATCGTCATGGTGATTGTTTTGTTCTTGTAAAAATCTGCAACTGCATCGGCATTGGCCGATGAGCATGTCAGCGCTGCTGTGAGCGCTAGGGCCTTGGCCCAGAACCGATTCCGCATAAACTATCCCTCCAGAGTTTGTGCCGCGTTGCCTCAAGTTCCCACGCGTTTATGGGCCGCAATGTAGCGAGGCGGAGCCTGTGCCGCAATAGTCAGTCCCAATAGAGACTAGAAGAACGTATTTTCTTTTGTTCGCAATCTAAGAGAATAGACTGTGTGGGCACGCCATCCCTGCTTTTTGATCACTTTACGAAAAGCAGTGCGGTGTGTTGTGTGGTGATATTGAGCAAGGGCATTGAGGCTAGAGCATGAACACGGGCACGATTGATTACACGCTAGATCGCGGACTTGCTGTTTTGACGATCAATCAGCCAGCGCGTCTCAACGCGATGAGTTTTGATATGTGGGCCAGCTTGCCAGCTCTCGTGCAGCGTGCCGATGAAGAGAATGATGCGCGCGCCATTGTTCTGACGGGTGCGGGTGAACGCGCGTTTTGTGCTGGCGCTGACATTTCGCAATTTGATGACAAGCGCAGCGGTGTTGATGCCGTTGCAACTTACGAACAGGCTGTGTCGTGCGCGATGCGGGCTTTGGTTGATGCGCGCAAACCTGTGATCGCGCTCATTTCGGGCATTTGTTTTGGTGGCGGTCTGGCACTCGCTTTGTCCTGCGATATTCGGCTTGCATCGTCTTTGGCGCGCTTTCGTGTGCCAGCCGCACGGCTTGGTTTGGGCTATGCGTTTGCCAATGTAGAGGCCATGGTGGCGCGCATTGGTTTGGCCGCTGCCGCTGATGTTTTGTTGTCGGCGCGTATCTTTGATGCGGGTGAGGCGCAGCGCATTGGCCTCATCAACAAGGCGTGGCCGGAAGATCAATTTTTGATAGAATCTGCGGCTTATTTAAGGATGATTGCGGGCAATGCGCCGCTCACTTTGCAGGCGCTGAAAAAGTCTCTGTCAGAACTGACGCATCCGCTATCCGCGCGTGATGTGGCGGGCGCTGATGCGCTTGTGGCGCGCTGTTTTGCAAGTGCTGATTATGTTGAAGGGCAGGCCGCGTTTAAGGAAAAACGCGACCCGCAATTTTCCGGGCGTTAGATGTTAATGCGCGCCGTGATGAGCATCGTGGTCTGAATGGTCGTGCATCTCTGAGGATGGTGGGGCGTTGCTGCCAGCATCGCGCGCATTCATAGCCCGCACGGGAAATTCAACCTCGATAGTGCCAGCTTTTTCAAACTGCAATGTCGCGCGAAAACGCTCGCCATCATGCACGGCTGATTTCAAACCCATGATCATGAGATGATAACCGCCGGGCTTAAGTTCAACGCTTCCGCCCGCTGGAATCTCCAATCCCTTAGGCAGGCCGCGCATGATCATAATGCCATCGTTCATCGCCATTTCGTGCACTTCAATGGCGCTGCCAATTGGCGTTGTGCCGCTCAGCAATCGGTCGGGTGTTGAGCCCGTATTTGTGATGCGCAAATAGCCGCCCGCCACTGGCGCGCCATTGGGTGTGGCGCGTGACCATGGTTGAGACACGACAAGCGGGCCAGCAGGTTTGTCGCTGGCGGGCATATCACCGGCGATTTTGAGTTTGGGCTCCCATGTCGCTGTACCCTTTTCGCAGGTTTGCAAAACGGGAAAGGCCAAGGGGTGGGCTAGATCAGGGGCCAGCGTGGCGACGAAAATGAATTCGTCATATTCGTCCTCTGCGACGCGTCCGCCTGACCATGAGATTGAGTTGACGCCCTCTGAGATGGCTTTGCCATGTTCGGTGTAGGGCTTGGCGTAGGCGGCGCGGGTTGTGTCGAGCTTCCAGCCAGCCTTGGGCATGGGTTTCACCGAGAAGAGGCCATCAGGCATGGTCACACGCACGCCCGTGGTAGGGCTGCCCTCGCAGCCATGGGGTAGACGCAAAACGCCCTTCCATTGGGCGCCGGGGCTGGCCGTGGCGGTCTCGAACGTCATATGGGCGCGCGCGGGAGACGCGAAGGCAATCATGGCGACCAAAGCGCCAAGCACAGGGGTTTTCAATTGGGTGTTCATGGGGTCTCGCAGAAAAACCGGCCATCGGCCGGAGCTCACATTAGGGTGAAGGTTCACACAAAGTGAGGCTGCGGGGGCGCTCGTATGGGATGATTGTCGCGGGTCGTGGTGCTGGCGGGCAGGGCGGCTGCAGGGGCCTGAAAAGCAAGAGCTTGGGCCCTGCGCTCCAGTTTGGTGGCAGGCGATGTGTCGCCAATCGTGGCCATGCCCATGGCGGCGCAAAGACCGGGGCATTGGCAGTCGCTGCCATCATGCGATGGCGCGAGTGGAGCAGTATCAGAGCTAATATCAGAGATGGGCGCGGCGCAGATAACATGCGTCTGCGCCATATTTGGCATGGGCGCTGCGGAAGCAAACAGGCCCTGCAGGGCAAACGCATAGATCGCCAAAACGCAGAGCAAATTCCACACCGGGGCGCAGAAATTATGTCTCTTGCGTTGAGGGGCGTTAGCCTTTGTCAGCTGACTCTCCGGGTGTCTTTTTCAGCTTGCCCTTACCGCGCAGCAGCTGGCCTGTCTCACGCGTCGAGGGCATGCGCCGTTCGGTGCTGAGCACTTCGCCTTCATCCTCTGCCATATTTTTAATAAAGGTCAACAGAGTTTCGCGGGTGATGGCAATCGCTTCTGGTGTGACACCACGAGCGGCAATCGTATTCATTTCGATTGCGATTGGCTCCAGCTTTTCCTCGAGCGCGCGACCTTCCTCCGTCAAAAACACATAGATGTTTTTGCGATTGTCGGGACGCTGCTTGCGCGTCACATATCCCAGCCTCTCCATCGCCTTGAGGGCGGCGAAGGTTGTTGGCTCCATGACGCTGGCCAGTTCGCTCAATTCGCGCTGAGTGATTCCGTCGCGTTTCCACAAAACCCTCAGAAAAGTCCAATGCCCAAAGGCAACGCCCATTTCAGAGAGTCGAATCTGCAATCCACGACTGAAGCCACGTTTGGCATCGCGCACCAAATGCGCCAGACGGTCCTGCGGGCGGTCTGCGCTCCAGTGTCTTAGGATCGCTTGTGTTTCCGCACTTGGCGGATTGGGGGTTTTGCTACTCATGCGGGAAATATAGATCACATTCTCCCATCACGCGAGATGGGCAGGGAGCTAGAACTAAACTATGATTACCGAGATATGATGGTAATCAAAGAATTTCAAGATTAGCAATTGAAAACATTCACGAAATTGCGAGTGATCTAATCAAATAGATCAAGATCGGAAGAGCGTCGTGTAGGGAAAGAGTGTGCCTCT
>CAIUDK010000149.1 GCA_903897875.1 uncultured Hyphomicrobiales bacterium | reverse complement strand
GCGTTTTTTGGTTGATTATCTGATGATTCATGCTGTTGGATCTGATATGTTGTTTGTGACTTTTGGCAGCGACGCTTCCGCTGTGCCCATGATTGAATCAAGCACCATCACCTTCTCTGTCTGCTCGCAGTGTGTGGCCTACCAGGTCCGCTTCCCCGCCTATCGCGTGCCGGCCGCCAAGACGCAGGGCAGCGGCGCCAAGCTATCGCACCACCCGCAGCATCCCAACTTTTACTCGACCTCACTATGTCGCAAGGCCAATTTGTCGCACTTGAAGAAGCAGCGCGGCGGGCGAATGCGCGCCGAACAAGCGGAAAAGGGCAATCAGATCGCCGCCAACGCGGTGGCCAATCTGATGAAGACCATCGCACCGCAGCTGTCGTCGCTGCAGCAGTACGGAATACAGTTACCTGGGATGCCCGGTGTTGGCTCGATGCCCAATATGAACGCGGTTCAGAACATGAACGGCATGCCAAACATGATGGGCAACATGCCCGTGCCCATGTCCAACATCAATGTCATGCCCAACGGAGGCGTGTACGCGCCCAACGCCATGGCGCAGGCTGCCAATCACGCACTATCACCTCGTTCCGCACTCAAACGCACCGCATCTGGCGATCAGGCCATGCTTGCCCAGGCCAATGCCGCGCCCATGAACTGGGCCGACCCCGCGCGCAGCTTCGGCCCTGCGATGTCTTCGCAGCTGTCGCCGCTCGCTCAGCTGCAGATGCAGATCGGACAAGAGCGTCACGCAGTGCCGCCGTTTCCCGTGCAGTCGCACATGACGCAGATGCCTGTGCCGATCGCCTACCAGAAGCCGCAAATGATGGCCAATACCGGAATGGCGCATCCCGCTTCTGCGACCACCGCACCGATGACTGCTGGTGGGGCACAAAATGCCGGCTCCAAGTACCCTAAATTCAGCGGCGAGGAGCAGCGTGTGGGTTCCGCCGCGCACGCACTCGAGTTGCGTCGTTCGGCGTTTCAGCCGATGCCGCTGAGTTCGTCGCTGTTCGCCTCGTCGATCATGCGCGGACACAGTGTCGGCGGGTCGGCGTTGCTGGGCAATCGCCTGCACAATCCGTATGGCAACGTCACTGCTCGTTTGCCGCTGCCGTCCAATGCGAACGCCGCGCCACCACTGAAGCCGTTCATGGCCTCGCTGGTGCCAAAGTCCGCAGAGTCGAATCATCCAATGTCTTTGCCGGTGACGTCGCCCTTCCGCCCCGCGCTTCTGTCGGCGATCCCCAAGTCGTATTTTCTGCGATTTCGCGAGCGCAATGCCTTGTCGCTCTTTGCGCGCCACCAGTTCTCTGCCTTCCGGTTGTACGTGCAGTCGGTGCCCATCGAACGCCAAACGCGCATGGAATCGGCTCGATTATGTTTCTTCAAGTGGATGGTGCTGATGAGCTACTTGTGGGAATACGTTGATTTGCAACTTTTTCTGGCGCCTTCCGAAGCGCCTGTTGACGCCAAGCAGTTCAGCCTCACTGAAACTATCACTAAGCTTCATGCATTGCATGCCAAAGCTTTGGAACTGACTCGTGTTTGCCCTGTCGATCATGCCAATCCGGCCGTCAACAACGCAGTTGCATCGTCCAGCTCGTCTGATGCCGAGTCGCCACTCACAGACCTCGAGGTCGGCTTCAAATCTCTGATGCAGGAGTTTGGCACCATTGACTCACCCATGTCGCTAGCCTATCCCTCGCTGTATATTCAATTTAGGCACTCGCGATTGTCGATGCTGTTGATTCACGTCAATGTGGCGCACCAAGCAGGTTTGTCTCTGAAATTTATGTCGAACTCACTGTGTTCCCCCAAAATTGATTCAAGTTCTGCCAATCAGGTGCTCCGCTCGATTATGTCAACTTTTATCCGCCGACACGTGACTCGCCGAAACAGATTTTGGACGAACTGTTCATCACACTGGACGAGGTCGACTCGTTGCTGCGACAGAGCGAATCAGATGCGTCGTTTCGTTCGTTTCTACTGCACAGCAAGGCGTCGCTGTTGAGTTGGATGTACATCTTGATGTCGCGCACGCGCATCGCACGCAAGCGAATGCAGGTGTTGCGATTGCTGCTGATGAATGATTTGGTCTTTGGGCGGGTATCGGTTTTCCTTTTGGTTGCATTTTCATTCCGATCGTGAGTTTGATTGGCCGTCCTTGAATTGCAGAGTGACCCGGCCTACGATCCGAGCCGACGCATTCCGCATACTCTAGTGTGTGCGGACAACAGTGCCGACGAAGACACTGCGCTGAACGAGGACGTGGTCTTTGAGGCTTCTCTTCGTCTAGTGTTGTTCAACGCGGAGTGCAATCTCGATTTGGCGCTGCATGAGTCGGGTCGCCCGGTCGGAGTGATTGGCGGCTTCATCGCGCCAAAACGTTCGCTATTGTCAATGTCGATTGCGCCGCTGCTGTTGGCTGCCTTCAATCTGTGCGAATACGGGCTGACGGATGAAATGGAAGCGCATTTGGTCGAGCGGCTCAACTCTGACGATCCGGTCAGCGGTCGCTGTGTGGCCGCGCATGTGGCATGTGCTTTCGATGCGACGCCTGCCGAAGTTGACCAAATGTTGGCTTTCAATGTTGACTTTGCGCATGCGACCGAGCTCGGCTTCTCTGTGCCTCT
>CAIUDK010000148.1 GCA_903897875.1 uncultured Hyphomicrobiales bacterium | reverse complement strand
TCTATGTCGCCCTTCAATGCGTGGGTGATGCTCAAGGGGTTGGAGACTTTGCCGGTGCGCGTGGCGCATCAGCAGCAAAGTGCCGCGCGTTTGGCCGATTATATGGCGGGCAAGCCCGGCATTACGCGTCTGCTTTATTGTGGGCGTGATGATCATCCCCAGCGCGAGATTATCAAAAAGCAGATGACGGGCGGCAGCACGTTGATTTGCTTCGATGTGGCTGGCGATAAGGCTGGCGCCTTTGCGTTTTCCAATGCTTTGGAGGTCATCTCCATTTCCAACAATCTGGGCGATGCCAAGAGCCTCATCACCCATCCAGGCACCACCACCCATCAGCGCTTGACGCAAGAGGCGCGTGCCGAGCTTGGCATTGTGGATGGCACATTGCGCCTGTCCATCGGCCTCGAGGATGTTGAGGATCTGATGGAGGATATCGACGCTGGCCTTGCAGCTCTCCATAAGCATTTGAAGGGCTAACGCGATAAGGCTCGACGAAACGGTCTGCATTGGGCACACTCAGCCCATGTATAAGCAAACCACACGCGAGATCCTTGTCACTGTCCTGCCTCAGTTCGTGGCCGACCGGTCCGATCCTGAAGAGGGGCGGTATCTGTGGGCCTATACGATCGAGATCACCAATCGCGGCGAGGAGACTGTTCAGCTTCTCTCACGCCATTGGGATATCACCGATGCCAATGGTCATGTTGATGTGGTCGATGGTCCCGGTGTGGTGGGCGAGCAGCCAATTTTAAAACCCGGCCAATCTTTCCGCTATACGTCCGGTTGCCCCCTCTCAACGCCATCGGGTATTATGGGCGGCACCTATCAGATGGCGGATGAGGCTGGCGAACATTTTGATATTGTCATTCCCAGTTTTTCGCTCGACAGTCCTTACGCTAAGCGCACATTAAATTAGCCGAAATTGAATCAGCAAATGAGATTAAAGTAACCATGAGCGATGTCTTTGCAAACCGCATGGCCCAAAGCTTGGCACATGCCATTGAGTTGCTAGAAAAGCTCATCGCGTTTGATACGGAGAGCTCGAAGTCCAATCTCCCACTGATCCATTTCGTTGCGGATTATTTGCAGGCGCGCGACATTCCCTCCGTCATTGTGCCAAATTCTACGGGCGATAAGGCTGCGCTGTTTGCCACCATTGGCCCGATGCGCGATGCTGGCATTTTGCTCTCAGGCCATACCGATGTTGTGCCCGTGACGGGCCAGACTTGGACGAGTGATCCCTTCACATTGCAGCGTCGCGGCACGCGCCTCTATGGGCGCGGAACCTGCGATATGAAAGGCTTTTGTGCCTTGGCGCTGGCGATGATGGATGAATATCGCGATCAGCCTTTGCATACGCCGATCCATCTTTTGCTCAGCTATGATGAAGAGACAACCTGTCTGGGGCCCATTGATACGATTGAGCGCTTTGGTCTTGATTTGCCACGCCCGCGTGCCGTCATTGTGGGCGAACCCACTTTGATGCAGGTGGCCGATGCGCATAAATCGGTGACGACTTACATCACCAATGTGCGCGGCCACGAGGCGCATTCGTCGCAACCCGCTTTGGGCATCAATGCGATTGAAGGTGCATGCGATTTGGTGAGCGAATTGTATCGCATGGCAGGTGGCTTTGCGTCCGCATCGGATTTGGATCAGCGGTTTGATCCGCCCTATTCGACGTTGAGTGTTGGCACGATTCAAGGTGGCACAGCGCGCAATATTTTGGCGCGTGATTGTGAGTTCCATTGGGAGTTTCGCGCTCTGCCCAATGTCGAGCGCGATCGTGTTGAGCGTGCCTTAGAGGCCTACGCCCATTCGGTTGTTGTGCCGCGTCTGCAGCGTGGCGAGGGCATTGCCTGTGTCACAACTGTGACGGAGGTGGAAGTACCGGGTCTGCGGCCAGAGCCGGGCTCCGTGGCCGAAAGCTTGGCGCTGAAATTGGCCCATGCCAATCACACGGTTGCCGTGTCCTACGCCACTGAGGCGGGGCGTTTTCAAGCAGCGGGTATTCCCACCGTCGTGTGCGGGCCGGGCAGTATTGCGCAGGCCCACCAGCCCGATGAATTTATTGAGATCTCTCAGATGGAAGCGGGCCTGAGCTTTTTGCGCGATTTGGCGCAAGAATTGATGAGCGGAAAACCTCAAAAACCTTGACCAGCGGCCTGCGCAGGCGCATTGCCTCTGCCATGACCGATCTTGCACTTGACCCCAATCCGCTCGCCCCAGATGCCTCGCGCGACTTCCGCATTATCAGCGTTGTCGCTGGCGCGCATTTCACCAGCCATTTCTTTATGATTGCACTGCCGCCCTTGTTTCCGCTGGTGCGCGAACAATGGGGCGTCTCCTACACCGAGCTTGGCTTTGTTATGTCGGTGTTCTTTGTCTCATCTGCTTTGGGGCAGGTGGTGTCTGGCTTTTTGGTCGATCGCTTCGGGCCGCACATTGTGTTGCCCATCGGTATGGCGATTCTGGCTGGCAGCACGATGTTGATGGGGCTTGTGCCCGTCTATTGGATGTTGTTGCCGCTCTCGATGTTTGCCGGCCTTGGCAACAGTGTGTATCACCCGGCCGATTATTCGGTGCTGAGCAATCGCATCACGACGGGGCGCATTGGGCGCGGCTATTCGATGCATACGGTTATGGGCACAATTGGTTGGGCCGCGCCGCCTGTCACGATGGTGACCTTGGGCTCGTATTTTGGTTGGCAACACGCGCTGGTGATTGTGGGCGCGATTGGATTGGTTATCGCAGCCTTTGTGGCGCTTGATCGCGCTGATCTTGAATTGCCCAAAATCAAAGCCGCCAATCCGGATCAGAAGAAAGCACCCATCAGCGCTTTGTTCAGCCTGCCGATTGTGATGGGCTTTGTGTTCTTCACTTTGCTGTCGATGTCGTTGGGCGTTGTGCAATCTTTCATGACAACAATCTTGCCCCAAGTGCAGTCGGTGTCACTGGCCTTCGCCTCAACCTTCACCACTATCTATTTTGCCGTTAATGCGCTGGGCTCGGTGGCGGGTGGTTGGGTTGCAGATCGGCGCGGTCGTTTTGAATCGACCATTGCGATGGGTCTTGTCGTGGCAGCGGTTTTGATGATGGCGATTGGGTTTATTCCAATGCCAACTTGGGCTTTGTTGGCGGCGGGCTGTGTCGCTGGTGTTGTGGTTGGCATCACGCTGCCCTCGCGCGATATGTTAATGCGCCAAGCAGCACCAGCTGGCTCAACGGGCAAAGTGTTTGGCTTTGTCTATTCGGGTCTTGATGTGGGCGCGCTATTGGTGCCACTTTGTATTGGTCCAATGCTCGACCATGGGTTTTACCGTCTGCCGTTTGTGTATATGGCGGCCACGCTCGCACTCACCATTGTGTCAGCATGGGTGGTGAAACGCAGCGCGGTTGCAAAATAAGTGGAGCTGCAGATGAGTCAGGCTGAGCCACAAACACAAGAAGGGCAACAAACACAAGAAGGTCTTGCTATTGCGCGCATCGCGATTGCTGGCTTTGTCTGTCTGTTTGTCGCTGCTGTTTTGATGTGGCTTGGATATGGCAGCCAGATCTTTGTCGACATGCTGATCTTTGCGAAAAATTGCTTCTAGGGGTGATGGTCAAATGCGCTTTTTCTCGCACCGCTTAGCACTTCCCGCGCTCCTACTCGGTCTTGGCCTCATTATGGTCGCAGCCTCTGCTTGGCTAACCTTGATGCCGCGCGATGTGCCGCCACCGCCTTCTGCCATTGGCGGCAATTTTCAATTGATCGATCAAGATGGCCGCACCTTTACGCAGGACAATCTGCAAGGCCAGATCTCGCTGATCTTCTTTGGCTATACGCATTGCCCCGATGTGTGCCCTACCACTTTGTTCGAGACGTCAGAAATTTTGCGCCAGCTTGGCCCCTCAGCCAAGATTGGTGTGTATTTCATCACCGTCGATCCAGAGCGCGATACGCCGGCCGTGCTGCGTGATTATTTGTCGAGTTTCGACAATCGTATTCGTGGCCTTACCGGAGATCGTGCAGCCGTTGATGGCGCTGTCAAAGCCTATCGCGCTTATGCCCGCAAAGTGCCAAGTTCCAAGGATGATGCCAAAGGTGAGTATTCCATGGATCACAGCGCCATTATCTATTTGATCGATAAGAAGGGCCGCTTCATCAATCCATTCAATTTGGATCAAGCGCAAGAAACCGCCGTGGCAGAATTACGTAAGCGGCTTTAGTAAAATCCCAGCGGGAAATATTTCAAATATAAATCTGCATAGACGCCATTCTCATCTAGGCGCTTGAGTGCATAATCCATCGCGCGGCGCACGATCACATTGTCTCTTTTGACGGCAATCCCAGCACCCTCGCCAAAAAACTGCGTATCGAAAAAGGGCTCGCCAGCAAAGCGGCAGCACTGGGCGGCTTCCGCGCCAGCCAGCCAGAGCGACAGGCCCACGCCATCTGAAAAAATCACGTCCACTTCGCCGCGCCGTAATGCTGAGCGCAAGGCTGCGGATGATTCATAGGTGCGCAGAATTGCGTTGGGGAAGAAGGTGCGCAGATAGGCTTCATGCGCGGTGTGGCCTTCAACGCCGATGGTCTGGCCGCTCATAGATTCGGGCAGGGTCTCGGTGAGTGTTGAGGATTGACGCACGGCAAAGCGCGCAGGCGTTTTATAATAGGGCGCGGTAAAATCAGCGCGTCGCAGATTGGCAGGTGTCATAGCGATGGAGGCAATGGCCACATCGGCCTGCCCTTGCTGGAGCGCATCAAGAAGCGTGTCCCAGCGGCGCGCTTGAATGGTGCAGGGTATTTTCAATTCTTCACACAGCGCACGCGCCAAATCGACATTGAAGCCCGTCAATGAGCCATCCGCGCGCGCAAAGCCGAAGGGGGGATAGCTGTCATCGGTGATGATGCGCAACACGCGTAGGTTGCTAGTATCGGGGCGTTCTAAGCGATGTTGTGGATTTCCCAACAGCGGAACTGACACGTCTGCGCCAAAGGCGAAAAACGGGAACAAACTTGCCAGTAGCGCGCTAGCCAAGCGCAAGCGAGTGGTGTTAGATAGCTTCATTATCTTGTTCGTTTCTTCCGTTTTTTTACTCAGTCATTTGAGCCTGACAGCATGCGGACGTTTGTCCAAAATAACGACACTGGCACTCTCACTCAGCCACGTCTTTCGTCGCATGGCACGCCTGCTCAAGCAAGTGCGCCAGCCAAGACAAGTGCGCCTGAGAAGACGACGGCGTCTGGTGCGCGGCTGGTTCTGCCTGTCGAGATTGCATTTCTATCAGACTATGGCTTTGCGTCAGCTACTTTGCTCGAAGTGGCACATCTGGCCATCTCGCAAGGGGCGACGGCCGAAGCGGTGTTGATTGCCAACGGAAAAATGACAGAAAAAGCCTATTACGAGGCTTTGGCGCGTCATTTGGGCGTGTCGTTTCTTGATGAGGCGATCTCGCTCGCGTCGGGCTTTGATCTTCATGAGGCCATTGCCAGCGGGCTTGCGACCTTGCCCGGCGAGGGTGCGAGCGCGCCCACCTATCTGGTGGCCCCCATCGGCGAACAATTGATCGCACTGTTGCGCTATAGCCAGCGTGGCCCGGGTTTTGTTGGGCGTATTCGCATCACCACACCGTCACGCTTTGCTGAGGCGGTGCGCCGCTCGTCTCATCACGCCATTCGCAATCGCGCGACCTTTGCGATTCAAGAATGGGATGCCGGTCTCAGTGCCGGCACACACACAACAATCGCCCAAAGGTTTCTGACGATTGCGCTTTTATGCGTGACGTTGGTGGCGCTCTCGTTGGGGGATTGGTCGCGACTGGTGTTTAGCATCTTCTTTGGGGGCATTATTATTGCAGCCGCGACGATGCGTTTTTTTGCCGCCTCGGCCAGTGGCCAGATGCGGCAGGTGCGCCTGAGGGACATTCCCGATAATCAGCTGCCAACCTACACAATTCTTATTCCGCTCTATAATGAAGCGCATATGGTCGATCAATTGCTCGGTCATCTCAATGCACTCGATTATCCACGCGCCAAGCTCGATATTAAATTCTTGCTGGAGGCGACCGATACGAAAACGCGCGCGGCCATTGAAGCACGCCGTCTGTATCGCCCATTTGAGACCATCATTGTGCCAGCAGGCCAGCCACGCACCAAGCCGCGCGCGCTCAATGCTGGGCTAATGTTTGCCCGCGGTGAGTTGACCGTTGTCTATGATGCAGAGGACCAGCCAGAGCCAGATCAATTGCGCAAGGCGGCGCAGCGCTTTGCAGCAGAGCCGCAGCGCGTGGCCTGTCTACAAGCACAGCTGGCGATTGATAATATCGACGACTCATGGCTCACCGCCTGTTTTGCCATCGAATATGCGTCGCTGTTTGATGTGGTTTTGCCCGGCCTCGTCGAGCTTGGGATTCCAGTGCCGCTGGGTGGCACATCCAACCATTTCCGCACCAAGATTTTGCATGAAGTGCGCGGATGGGATGCGTGGAATGTGACGGAAGATGCCGATTTGGGTTTCCGTTTGGCGCGCTGTGGCTACCGTGTGGAATCTTTGCAATCGACCACGCATGAAGAAGCTCCGGCGCATATGGGCGCGTGGCTCAATCAGCGCGAGCGTTGGTTGAAGGGGTGGATGCAAACTTTGGTTGTGTTGACCCGCGAGCCTATGCGCCTTGTGCGCGAATTGGGCCTTGGTTCAGCTTTGGCCACGCTCATCTTACTCATCGCAGGCGTTTTTGGTCCCTTGCTCACACCTGTGTTTGCTGCCCTGTTCATTCACGATTCGCTCTACGAATCCTTGTTCTCACCCCAAACCGCCCTGCAGATTACGGCCAGCACAACTTGGTGTTTTTTGCTGGTGACGGGCATGGTTTCAAGCGCCTGGATTATCACTCTGGGCGTCAAGCGCCGCGCTCTTCATCATCTGCTGCCGCTGCTTCCCATGCTGCTCCTGCGCCATGTCTTTATCTCGATTGCGGCATGGCGGGCGTTGATCGATTTTGTTCGGCGGCCGTTTTATTGGTCGAAGACGGAGCATGGGGTGGCGCGCACCTCGCAGCGCGCCATGCGCGCCCAGACGTCCCAGACATCTCAGGGTGCCCGGCGCTAAGGGCCGATCTGGCCTAAAATGAAGCCCTTTGCGCAAGGATCGCTTCAAAT
>CAIUDK010000147.1 GCA_903897875.1 uncultured Hyphomicrobiales bacterium | reverse complement strand
GCGCGCGCTGCCGGTCACCAATGCCACATCTTTGCCATTTAAGGGGTTCATCTACGTCTCCGTTACCTAAAGCTTATGTGACGTTTTTGAGCCAAGGATCAAGAGATGAAGCTCAAACTGTGCCGCAATTCGAAAGTCAAACGACAACTATTCATCGAATTAACACATCATTAACGACACTATTCTGACGTATTCATACAATCTTGAGTTGGTGTTGCTGTGTAATCACACAGAATAGAATATCAACACATATTTAACTACGATCAACAGTACTAAGCTTTGCTGCCTTTTTCATGACACATTGCAGAACGAAACCTTATTCTGCGATTTAAAATTTTATAAACCTTTAGATACGTAGATCGCAATTAACCGGATGGACAAACCCCCATCCGCAATTGGAGTGGGATGATGAAAAAGATTCTGTTTGCAAGCGTTGCACTCGCTGCTTTGGCCTCGGCCTCGGTTGCATCAGCAGCCGACCTTCCGCGTCGCAATATGACGCCAAGCGCACCGGCCTATACATCCGTGCCAACATTCACATGGACTGGCTTCTACGCAGGCGTTAACGCCGGCTACGGCTGGGGCACATTCACCAGCGGCGGCAAGGGCCTCTTTGGCGATGCCAAGGGCGGCATGATTGGCGGCACAGCTGGTTATAACTATCAGATCGGCCAGCTTGTTCTGGGCGTTGAAGGTGACACCGACTGGAGCAGCGCCAAGAACACGATCGGCGTCAACACAGGCAAGATCACCAACCTGTCCACATTGCGCGGCCGCGTTGGCTTTGCAGCTGATCGCGCTCTCGTCTACGCAACCGGCGGTTATGCTGGCGGCCAGCTGAAGACAAACAGCGACATCGCAAGCTCAACCACATGGAACAATGGCTGGGCACTGGGCGGCGGTATCGAATACGCTTTCTTGAACAATGTGTCAGCTAAGGCTGAGTATTTGTGGACCGACCTGTCGTCTAAGTCGATCCTCGCCAACACAAGCGCCACTGGTTTGCATGACAGTGTTCTGCGCGCAGGCGTGAACTACCACTTCTAGTCTTATCGCTTTGATAAGAAGCCCGGCGGATCATCTCCGCCGGGCTTTTTTTATTCCATAATTTCTAATTTGAACTTACGGATCGATATGTGTGGCCCCAAAGGCTGGCACCGCGGCGGCAAAGTTTGCTAGCCATGCGACAAGCTTTGGATGCGTCGCGCGCCATTCACTCTTGAAGCGCAGATCGAGATAGCCCAACGCACTGGCAACAGCGATTGTGCCCGCATCAACGGCGTTGGAGGGCAGATTTGATTCCAAATGCGCCAGCGCCTTGTCGATCTTGGCTTGCTGATGTGTCGTCCACTTGAGCGAATGATGCTCAGGATCGCGCCAGTTCTTTTCATACACAAGCAGCACGGCGGAATCGAGCAGACCATCTGCCAGCGCTTGCATGGTGAGAACCGGAAAGCGCAAAGCTGGCAACTGCGGGATAATTTTGCCCCCACCTGCCAAATGATCCAAATAATCCATGATGATAGCGCTATCGAAAATAGCCTGACCATCATCTGTCAGCATGACGGGAATTTTGTTGAGCGGATTACGCTTGCGAACCTCATCGCCCGGATCGCCATCGCCATCGGCCACTTTAATGCGATCCATCAAGCCCAGATATTGCGCTGCGATGGCGCATTTGCGCCCAAAAGGGGAGGCTGGGGATAGGCGAAGAATGTTCATGATGAGCTCCAGTTGAAAATCTGGCGCATCATCGCCTACCCAGAGCGCGGCTGCAACTCAGGTCCTTCACGCGCACAATGGCCAAGCCAGACAGCGTGGAGACACAACAAGCTGCTGAACCGGTTGAGCTTTTCTATTGAATAAGACGATCAGAGGATTTGCAGGTTCACCGCCTTGGGTCCCTTGCCCTTCTTATCGGGCTCAATTTCATAACTCAGCCGCTGCCCTTCGTTCAGGCTGCTTAATCCAGCCGTTTCAACGGCCGTCACATGAACGAAAATATCGCGCCCCCCATCGTCGGGCTTGATAAAGCCATAGCCTTTTTCTGCATTAAAAAACTTGACGGTGCCTTCCTGCGACATACGCAATTCCTTTCAACCGCTTACAACTACGCTTCCCATATGTTCATTCGCTCAACACGGCTCTTGAACCATTCGCGTACGAGTTACGCCAACACGAGATATTCAAAGCAAAACTGCTGTTGATCCCATAGTGTTGCAAAGCGAAACCGTTTCTTCGCATCAAAAAGTAGTCAGCCTGCAGTCTATTGCAAGGCGGACTCAGATAAATTGATTTTGAAAACTGAAACTGAACTGCTCAGTTGTGCACGAGCAAAATTTTAATCGCGCGAAAGCCAGTTGATCTGGAAAGCTGAGCCGCGATTACGGCCAAGATATTTCTGCAATGCGCTCAACATCACGCGCGCTTCTTCTTCAATCACAAACGGCGGATTGATCATCACGAGACCCGTTCGCACGAGTGGGCCATCTTCCACAGCTGCCTCGATTTGAAATTCAAGGTTCAGCGCGCGTTTCACGCCAGCATCCACGAGCGTTGCGTGAAACTCTTTCACAGCAACCGTATCCTTGGCGGGATACCAGAGCAAATATTGCCCAATGGGCCATTTGGCATAGGCCTGTAGGCACGCCTTTGCCATGACAGCAAATTCATCGCGCGACTCGAAAGGCGGATCGATCAGCACAATGCCGCGGCGCTCCACAGGCGGCACATAGGCTTTGAGCGCCATATAGCCATCAATATGCAAAGCCTTAACCCGGCGATCCCGCCCAATATTGTTCTGAAGAAGCCCAATGTCCTTGGGGTGCAGCTCGCACAGCGTCAGCCGATCCATGGAACGCAACATGCGCTGCGCGATCAAAGGCGAGCCGGGATAGACTGTAAGATCCTTCGCACTTGGAGCGCCAACCGCCCACAAATAGGGTGCAAACAGGGCGCGCTCGTCCTCGCTCAGCGGGGCATCAAGAAGCCTTGCAATCCCATCACGCCATTCCCCGGTACGCTGGGCCTCATCGGATTGCAGATCATACAGCCCAATGCCCGCATGCGTGTCGAGATAGCGCAGCGGCGTATCCTTGCGCTTGGCATAGTCAAACACCCGCGCCAACAGGGCGTGCTTGAAAACATCCGCGAAATTTCCGGCGTGGAAGGCGTGGCGATAGTTCATGAACGCAAAAACTCAGATCCGAAACGTAACTCAACGGGAGGCGGGCAGCAGAATATCTGATCCCCGACAGGACGAGCGCACAACATCCGGGCAAGACCGGAATCCACGCAGGTCCTTGGTCAAGCACAAACGCACTTCCGTCAAGACATTCCGCGGACAAGCCACCGCCACCATATCCGCGCGCAAACCCCGATTGGCATCGACAAAGGCTTTGACAATATCGCGGCCAGAGACCCGCTCCCCACCCGGCCCATTGAAAAGGCTCGGAATGGTCACCTGATCGCGAGCTTGGCGCGCCGCCCCAATATATTCAGTGGGCGACCAACCTGTGCAAGTACCATGCTTGCCCCATTCATACCGCGCCAAGCCCTCGTCGGGATAAAGATTTTGAGCAGCATCGCGCGCAACTGCTGCTGGCAAGCGCGAGGATCGATCACAATCGGCAGGAAAACCACGCTCATTTTGCGGCCATAATCCATGCACAACAAAGCGTTGTTCGCCGCCACCGTCGCATTGCGCCTGCTGGCGACCACTGCCCTGCGTCAAACAAAATCCCGGCGACCATGACAAAGCCAGCACGAAGAAGTCAAAATCACCCGGGGCTATGCGCCCCACTCGCGCGTCGTTGCGCTTAAGTGGCGCGTCCTGCTTATCCGCGCAACGATCCAATATGCAATATTCTGCTTTCACCGCATCATGGGAGCCAATAAAAAAGCCACCAGCAATCAACAACATACACAGAAAATTCAGGGCCCGGCGGCCGTGCATTTGTCGCCAAAGGCGTAATTGCGATCCAGCCCCTCCACGCACCATTCGACTTCCCATTCCATCAAAATAGAGTTCTGCGACAATCCGAGATCCTCAGCAATTGAGTACACGATATTGCGTGTTTTTAAATCATTTGTCCAAAAAATTGCCCGGCAATAGCGGCGCGGGATGTAATCCACACCATTGACGCGATAGCCGGTCTGCTCAATCTCATCATAGCCGGCGGCATAGAGGCCCGAGTGCCAATATTTTTCTTCGCTCTCGTTAAAGCGGGCACCAATCTTAGACAAAACAGAGACGTCGCTGCAAAAAGGAATGTAGCCCGAATACGGATCGAGACGTTTCTCCGCCGGCGTTAGCTCGCGCGCCCAAGCCTGAGGTAGCCCAACACCGAGCGCGAAAACGGCCGCGATAAAGATATGAAAGACCCGACTCACGTTTGAATCTCCTGCCAACATCACCAACGATGCTGTGCGGTTCAAACGCGGTCAACACAGACAAACGACAGCCTGTTACTCAGCCTTTTTTTGATAATCTTTAATGTCGTCGAAACGAATCTTGGGCCATTTCTCTTGTTCATAGCTCAACGACCAGGCCGACTGCGCCATGTAGACGGGCGCGTGATCAAGATCGACACCGATGGAAGATGGAAAAGCGCGAATGAATTTGTCCAGTTCGACTGGATCATCCGCAGACACCCACCGGCACAGCTCAAACCGGCTTGGCTCGAACGTCACAGGAAGCCCATATTCGGCCTGCAATCGCTCAGACAAAACATCAAGCTGGAGTGCGCCCACAACGCCAACAATGGCGCCCGACCCGTCATTGGGCAAAAAGATCTGCACAACACCCTCTTCAGCCAATTGCTGAAGCGCATCGCGCAACTTCTTGGCCTTCATCGCATCGCCTAATTTCACGCGACGCAGAATTTCTGGCGCAAAACTTGGCACGCCGCGGAACACAATCTCCTCGCCTTCCGTCAATGTGTCGCCAATGCGCAAAGTGCCGTGATTGGGGATACCCACCACATCGCCAGCAAAAGCTTCTTCGGCCAAAGCGCGATCTTGTGCGAAAAAGAACTGGGGCGCATTAAGCGCCATTGGCTTTCCTGTGCGAACCAATTTCGCTTTCATGCCACGCTGCAAACGGCCTGAGCAGACACGCATAAAGGCAATACGATCGCGATGATTGGGATCCATATTGGCTTGAATCTTAAACACGAAGCCGGTCATTTTTGTTTCACGTGGATCAACCACGCGTGCGCTGGATTCAAGTCCGCGCGGCGTTGGTGCAAATTCGGCTAGGCCATCAATCAAATCCTGCACGCCAAAGGTGCGCAAGGCAGATCCAAAGAACACGGGCGTCAAATGCCCTTCACGGAACGCCTTCAAATCAAAGCTGCGGCAGCCTTCAACGGCGAGCGACAATTCTTCTCGGAAAGCCGCCCGTTCATGTTCAGGCAAAACTTCCGCGATGGATGGATCATTGGGCCCATCAACCTTGTGCGGTGCCTCT
>CAIUDK010000146.1 GCA_903897875.1 uncultured Hyphomicrobiales bacterium | reverse complement strand
GGTGGACTTTGCCCTGCAGCGCAATCAGATCGAGGAATTGCGCTTCATTATCCTGCACGAGCTGACGCATCACGCGGCTGGCCATACCGGCCTTTGGAAAAACCTGCTGATCGCGCCAGCGAGCTTCATTCCATTTCTGGGCTCTGCCTATTCGCGCGCTTGCGAATACACATGCGATTCAGTGGCGGCCTATCTCATCAAAGATCGCACTGTCTCCTGCCGCGCTCTGCTGATGTTAGCCCATGGCTCAATGGCGCTGGCCGATGAAGTGGATCTTGAACGCTTCACCTCACAAGAGCGACTCATCCCACCGTTCGTTGGTTTTCTCAACGAGATCATCTCGTCGCATCCACGCCTCACGCGCCGCGTGCTGGAGATCAAGAACAATCAATATTAAATAAAAAAAAATCCCGGATCAGCGAGGCTGGTCCGGGATTAAAATGTCAGCTTAGAAAGCTAAAATGTCTTAGACCTTAGCTTCTTCGTCGAGCTTGAAGAGGTCTTCTTTCGGCACGACCTTATCAGTCACCTTCACCTGAGCGATGATGTGATCGACGACCTTCTCTTCGAACAGAGGAGCGCGGATCTGGGCGAGAGCCTCTGGGCTCTTGCGGTAGTAATCCCACACCATCTTCTCTTGGCCGGGGAACTGGCGCACGCGCTCGACGAGTGCCTTAGACACTTCATCATCAGTCACCTGAACCTTGGACTGCTCACCAACTTCGGCGAGCAAGAGGCCGAGGCGCACGCGGCGTTCAGCAATGCGCTTGTAATCAGCGCGGGCTGCTTCTTCCGTTGTGCCTTCGTCTTCAAAGGTGCGACCGCTGGCCTTCTGTTCAGCCGAAGCCTGATCCCAAACGCCGTTGAATTCCTGCTCGACCAAGCCTTCTGGCAGTTCGAACGAATATTTCTTGTCGAGGGCATCGAGCAGAGCGCGCTTTGCCTTATCGCGTGAGGCGCGGTCGTATTCGGCCTTCATGTTGCTGGTGATGGCTTCCTTCAGAGCTTCGAAGCTCTCAAGGCCAAAGCCCTTAGCAAACTCATCGTCCATAGCGACTTCGCCGGGAGCCGAGACAGCTGTCACGGTCACGTCGAATTCAGCCTTCTGGCCAGCCAAATTAGCGGCTGAGTAGTTTTCTGGGAAGGTGACCTTCACCTTGCGCTCGTCGCCAGCCTTCACGCCTTCAAGCTGCTCTTCGAAGCCTGGGATAAAGCTGTTTGAACCAAGCACAACGTCAATGTCATTGCCTGTGCCGCCTTCGAAAGCGACGTCGTTGATCTTACCAACGAAGTTGATCTTGATCTGATCGCCCTTAGCGGCCACGCCTTCCTTAGGTGTGAACGGACGATTGCGATCGGCCAAACGGTTGATCGCGTCTTGCAATTCGGTGTCGGAGATTTCTGCCACGGGGCGGGTAATCTCAACATCGCCGAATGTGCCAATGTCAAACTTTGGCAGAATTTCGATATTGATTGTGAAAGCGAGATCGCCCTGTGCGCTCAAAGCCTTTTCAACTTCAGCCTGATCTTCAGGGAAGTCGATCTTTGGCTCTTGTGCGAGGCGGAAGCCGCCGTCTTTCACAATCTTGCTGTTGGCTTCGTTGACGGCGTTCTGGACAACTTCGCCCATGACGCTGCGGCCATAGGTGCGCTTCATGTGGGCCATAGGCACTTTGCCGGGACGGAAGCCGTTGATCTTGACCTTGTCCTTCATCTCGACGAGCTGGCTGTCGAGACGGGCTGCCAGATCACCTGCCGGCAGGACTACGCGGTAAGAGCGCTTGAGGCCCTGTGAGAGGGTTTCGGTCACCTGCATCTTGATCGCCTTCTAAACAAATCGAATGTCATGAGCTCGCAACAGAAAGCTGCGAAGGTTAGTCAGCACGCTTTAGGGCGATGCTCAGAAAGAAAAGCCAAGAGCTAACAGCCCCTGAGACTCAAGAGCTGAGCTCTTGATATTGGTGGTGCGGGCGGAGGGACTCGAACCCCCACGGTTGCCCGCTGGTACCTAAAACCAGTGCGTCTACCAATTCCGCCACGCCCGCATTTACCGCGCCCGCAAATCAATTATGCGTGCCCGATGATCTCACCAACGCTGGGTCTATAGCAACGTGAGAGCCCAGTTGCAGCAAAAAAGTGCATCCTGCCCCCCTTCTTTCTGCTTCGTGCATCCTTTTAGGGCCTGTTCTATAAGATTGACCCATAATTGATTTGCTTAGAGATGCCCCCATTGCCCCTGAATCGTCGCCTTTTTCTGACTGGAGCCAGTCTTTGCGTGCTCGAACTGCCTGTAAAGGCAGAGGAAAAGCCGTTTGCGCCGAACAGCAAGGCTTTTGAGCTGACCGCTGGCCCTGCCCGACTCACCCTTCGGGCTGATGGTTCGATGCCTGTGGATGGATTTGCCTTCAATGGCCTCATGCCCGGTCCGCTGCTCCGTTTGCCGCTCGGCACGGAGCTCGTGGCCAAGGTCGCCAACCATACGCCCAAGCCCTTCACGCTGCATTGGCAGGGTCTGCGTCTGCCAAATGCGATGGATGGCGCGGCAAACCTAACCCAAGCCCCCATAGCGCCCAACGAGAGCTTCACCTATCGGTTCACGCCGCCCGATTCTGGCCTCTTCGCCTACCGGCCCGGCCAGCTTGCCACCGCCCAAGAGCTGCAAGGCCATGGCCTGTTTGGCCTGTTGATCGTAGATGAGCCCAATCCGCCCGTCGTGGACCGCGATTTGGCTGTGGTTCTGTCCGATTGGAGCGCCGGGCCAAAGCCCGCCCCCAACGCCAGCCCAGAGGGCCGCCTGCTGGCCGTCAATTCCGCCCTAGCACCCCAAGTGGTGCAGGCAGCACCAGGCGCGCGTCTGCGCCTGCGCCTGTGCAATGCCTCAACTGACATGGTCATGGTGGTGGCGTTTGAAGATCTCACCGCGACAATCATCGCGGTGGATGGTCAGCCCTGCCCGGCCTTTGAAGCGGTGCGCAACACCCTGCCGCTGGCGCCGGGTGCACGTTTTGATGTCTTGGTCGATCTGCCAAAATTGGGCGCACAGACCGCCAGCATGAGTTTGCGCCAACTGGGACAAGACGCAACGGGCCAAGACACAAAGCCGCTGCGGCTGATGCTATTCCAAACGGCTGGTGCACCACGCGCGCCGTTGCCGGACGTTGTCGCCCTAGAGCAAAATCCGCTGCTGCCCGCCGAGATCAAACTGGCGCGCGCCAAACGTCTCGATCTGGTGATTGAGCAACGCACAAGCACAGACAAAAAATGGACGCTGAACGGCATTGCGTCGGATGGCTCCGCAGCCGATGCGCCGCTCTTCTCAGTGCCACGCGGCACACCTGTCTCGCTGGGGCTGATTAACAAAACAGAGCAAGTCCAAGCGCTCCATCTGCATGGCCACACAGCGCGCATATTGCACGCGCTGGACGATGGCTGGGACCCCTATTGGCGCGACACAATTCTGATCGCGCCGGGCAAAACAGTGCGCATCGCATTTCTAGCCGACAATCCGGGCCGCTGGCGCATCGAGAGCGCAATGGCGGTCATGGCGGCTTCGGGTTTGGTGGGGTGGTTTGAGGTGGTGTGAGGGTTGGCGCGGCGCTCTACCCCAACAACCTGCGCAAAACCTTTGGCAGCATCTCTGGCAAATCTTCTGCAATCAAGCCCGGCCCTGCCAGATGGCCGCATTCGCCGTGCAGCCATACGGCCGCGCTCGCGGCTTCAAAGGCTGGCATGCCTTGCGCCAGAAGCGCGCTAATGAACCCGCATAAAACATCGCCCGAACCTGCCGTGGCCAACCATGGTGTGGACGCAAAAGCGATGGAGGCGCGGCCGTCTAAATCGGCCACCACTGTGTCTGGCCCTTTGAGCAAAACGGTTGCCCCAGAGATCTGCGCGGCTTTGCGCACCCGATCTGTTTTGGCTAAATTGCGCGAGCTTTCCCCAAAAAGCCGCGCAAATTCTCCTTCGTGTGGCGTCAGGATGACATTTGCTTTTGAATTGGCAATCGCCGTGCACAGCGTTGCAAGATCATCAGCAAAAGAGGTCAACGCATCAGCATCCAATACAATGCCCGCATCAATATGCGCGCACCGCAAGGCTGTTAGGACAAGACTGTGCGTGCGGTGCCCAATGCCAAGGCCTGGGCCCAAAACACAACTATTCTTGCGCACATCCGATAAAAGAAATTCAAGATCATTTTGATCCTCACAAGTGGTTAGCATGATTGCTGTGAGCTGCGCTGCATTGACGTTCAGCGCAGCCGATGGAGACGCAACTGTGACGAGCCCCGCGCCCCCACGCAAAGCTCCACGTGCGGCCAATCGTGCAGCCCCCGTATGCGAAACATCGCCCGAGAGAATAACCGCATGACCGCGCGTGTATTTGTGCCCATCGAGTGTTGGCACCGGAAATAAGTGCCGCCACAAGCTTGGCGCATTGGCAAATGTATCAGGCCGAATACGTGAGATCACCTCGGACGAAATGCCGATATCTGCCAAATGGGGCACGCCACACAACGTCTTGCCCGGAAACAAAAGATGCCCCGGCTTGAAGCGAAAAAACGTCACCGTCTCACGCGCTTGCACAGCCACGCCGCGCACTTGGCCCGTGTGTCCGTCAAGGCCAGTTGGCACATCCACCGCAATGATCGGCCGGCCCGTAGCCTGCGTCCATTCATTCATGCGCTCAACACAGGCGCGCACATCGCCATCCAGATCACGCGCCAGCCCTGCGCCCAACAGCGCATCAATCACCAAATCCGCGCTGCTCAAATCCACATCATTGAGCGGCGCTATATGATCGTTCCAAAGCTTTGCGGCTTGGGCTGCATCGCCTATCAGCGCATCAACCGCGCCCAATAGCCCAAGCGTGACAGCAAAGCCCTTATCGCGCAGCACGCGCGCGGCAATAAATCCATCGCCACCATTATTGCCGGGGCCACACAGCACAACAACGCGGTTGTGATCGGCATCGAGTTTATTGGCCGCCACATCGGCCACAGCCTGGCCCGCTGCCTCCATCAAAGCCATGCCGCTGATGCCAGAGGCAATTGTGAGCCGATCAACCTCGGCCATTTCAGCCGGTGTGAGTAATTCAGGAGATATGATCATGGGCAGAGATTGGGCCAGATGAGGGGCAACGGCAAGCCTTGCAGCAAGCGCATCCAGATCAATACGCGCCCAAAGATCAATTTACGCCCTCCCGCATTCGACATAATCTAGGGCAAATCATTTCCAAAGGTTGTCATGAAACTCCCACGCAAATTTTTTGAGCCGCTTGCCATTGGTGCCCCGCTCCCGCTTCGTGACCTTCCAGTCAAGGTTGAGCGCATGATCCATTTTGTCCCGCCCCATAATGAAAAAGTGCGCGCCAAAATTGGCGAGCTGGCGCGCGATGTGGATGTCGTACTCGGCAACCTAGAAGACGCTGTGCCAGTCGAGGCCAAAGAGGCGGCGCGTCTGGGCTTTATCGAAATGGCGAACGCCGTTGATTATGGCGACACCGGATTGTGGACGCGCATCAATGCGCTCAATTCGCCATGGATGCTCGACGACATCACGCAGATTGTTGCCGCAATCGGCGCCAAGCTCGATGTCGTCATGCTGCCAAAGGTCGAAGGGCCGTGGGATATTCACTACCTCGATCAATTGCTCGCCCAGCTTGAGGCGCGCCATCACTTGCGCAAACCCATTCTCATTCATGCCATTTTGGAAACGGCTGAGGGCGTCAAAAATGTTGATTCCATTGCCTGCGCCTCGCCACGTATGCACGGCATGAGTTTAGGCCCAGCGGATCTCGCCGCCTCTCGCGCCATGAAAACCACACGCGTTGGCGGTGGCCATCCAGACTATAAAGTGCTGGCAGATTCCACCGCGCCTGACGCACAACGCGCATCCGCTCAGCAAGATCTTTGGCATTACACAATCGCCAAAATGGTCGATGCTTGCGCCGCAAACGGCATCAAACCCTTCTACGGACCATTTGGAGATTTCTCCGATCCGCAAGCTTGCGAGACACAATTTCGCAATGCGTTTTTGATGGGCTGCGCTGGCGCGTGGTCATTGCACCCGAGCCAAATCACCATTGCCACAAATGTCTTCTCGCCAGACGTTGCAGAAGTGGCTTTTGCGAAGCGCATTTTAGAGGCCATGCCCAATGGGTCTGGCGCCGTGATGATTGATGGCAAAATGCAAGACGACGCGACATGGAAACAGGCCAAGGTCATTGTGGATCTGGCTAAGCAGGTGGCGAAAAAAGATCCAAAATTGGCGGCTGTTTATGGCGTGTGACACACGCGCCTTAAATAGCTAAGCTTATGACGAGATCATCGACAAGTTGACCCAAACCGAACGGAGAGCTACCACACGCGCTATCGGGGATGAATATGAAAACGCGTCAGGCAAAATTTGGTATTGGGCAGGTCGTCAAGCATCGGAAATATCCGTTC
>CAIUDK010000145.1 GCA_903897875.1 uncultured Hyphomicrobiales bacterium | reverse complement strand
TATTTAGACCATCGTATGTTAAATAAAGCTTGGCTTGAGAAACTTCTAAATGCTGCTGACCCGACCCCGATAAATCGGCACAGTTTTAAAATCAAGATTTTTCTGAATCCTGCCAGTAATAAACGCTCGCTCCGCCCCTAATCACAGAGCCTGAAATTAGAACGTCTTTTTGATTACTATTTTTAGGTCTGTTCAAGATGCAATTGAGTTTATGAGTAATTAATACCAAAGACGCAACCCTGAAAGTTGAATGTTTATAAGTAGATTATGAGCCAAGGTCAGGCTAGTTTATATTTTTGTTGTGGCTTTCCGGTCGTGACTAAGGTAGCTACTCTTGTATTTTTCTCACACCGCTCTTTGTACTTCTTTGAACATCCTTAAGAAGCGGACATGTTTCGTCGAATGGTACTCTACACCGCGGCGCATATTGAACATCATTTCTCATGTCGATCTTAATCCCAATCTTTCCTCTGAGAGCATTTTAAGTCTATTAAGCGCTTCAATTTCAGAATTTTTCGTGTAGGGCCCTGATGGGCTGAGCCCGTCCAACCGAGACGGTTTTATGCGCTGCGGTGTCTCAATATTCATTTTTGGGCCGATCTTCAAAGACACATTTTGCCATGCTGATGGATAAAATCCGCCAATCCCACCCCGAGGGCCTCATTCTGCCCCGCTGGTTTTCAGGGTCGAACACCTATCAAATAGCGACTTCAAGATATGGGATGTTGTCGGTGAAGTCTCTTTACTTTACTCAGTGACAGTATTTGTCGCCCTACCAAGTTGAAAAATTATGGAATGAGGTTTATTCGTGCGAAATAAACAGAAATTCCATCTACACGCTTGAATGTAATATCTCGATTAGGGCTTCCAATGAAACGTCTAATAGTTGCAACATCCTTCTTTCTCTTTGGTACTATGTCAGCTTTTGCGGTCTGCACGAAACCGTCGGGCATCTATGTTGGTTCGGGTGCGGGAATTGCTTACAATACAAGCGGTCAATTTGCTTCAATGGGTGTCGCATCATTGAGCTTAAATATTACTGCAGCAGGTGCGTTGACTATTACTGAAACTGGAAAAACACTCGCTGGAGTTTACAATCAAGTACTTACTGCAACCGCCGCAGCTAATGTTTTTAATGCGACAACTTGTAAGGGTATTGTTACCCTTTCGAATGGCTATATCTATACCTATACGTCAGCCGAGAGTGGCGGAGTAGTTACATTTATTTATACAAAGCCGGACACGCTCATACTTCTCTATAATATTGTATTGAACCGAGTTTAGTAATTAGCCTTGTGTTTAATTTTTGAAACTAACCCTTATCTAGAATTGGATTTGGATTTTAAGTGGTCAGTCGCCCTAATTAGACCCGGAGACTGACTCATTTTTTATAGATTGGGGACACGAAGGAAGGGGGCCATCAGTCCTTTTAAATCGTTCGTTTCAATTTGGCTCCCCAATTTTTGATACGATGATTTGACGTATTTTTCGTTCAAAGACGATTTCATCCTCAACGCCCTGGATGCAATCTTTGTATTCCTCGTCTTTTAGATCTTTCTTGAGCTGAATAATGTTTCGATCGCATCGGCGCGCACGATCATGCCACGTTGACCTTGCCTCCCTTTGCTTATCAGACAGCTTCTTTTTTATGCTAATCACACCAGTCTCTGGATCGATGTGAATGTCGTCGGGATGCGGATCTATATCGTCGATTGGTATTTTATACGCCTTCCGATACTCAATCTCTTCCCTCATTTCGCTCTTGTATGCGATGACAGCCTCTAAGAACTGTCGGCTTTCAGATCGCTCGTCGGTTTCCGCTTTTTGAACCCAAGTCACAAATAGCTGTTGAGCGCGGGCGTCGCCCTTGGCTGCTTTTGTGGCAACCGAACGCAGAATAACCTGACTCATAGCCATGTTGACGGGCTTGCCAGCCTCAATAACCGAGACCTCACGATTGGCCTCAGCCAATATCAACTTCCTTAAAGTCTGGTCCGCCACAGCGGGCTGCTTGTTGTGTGCGCCCTTTGGGCGCCCGCGTGGGTTTCCAGATCGACCCTTCTTAAATTGGTTTTCCTTGGGCGGCTTTGCATAACCCACCTCATAGCCACAGTTCTCGTCTGGAGAAGGGATGGAGTTGGTGCCTTTTGCCATATCTGCCTTAGGCATCAGGTGTCTCCTCAGAATTAGCAGAAGATACTACCCCAGAGGCAATCAGCTCTGCGTCATCCTTGGCAAAGGCTTCCCATCGCGTGATGATCACATCACAATAATGAGGATCAAGCTCACAGATGCGCGCACGCCGTCCGGTCTTATCGGCTGCAATCAAGGTTGAGCCAGATCCCCCAAAGAGATCGAGCACGATGCCGTTGCGGTTTGAGACGTCTTTGATTGCGTCTGCAATCATGGCAACTGGCTTCACAGTGGGATGAAGTTTGAGCTCATCCAGGCGTCCGGCCTTACGGCTGTTGGCCCCCTTATACTCCCACACATTTGTGCGGTAGCGACCATGCTGGCCCAACTCAAAGCTATTGATGTGAGGCGCTGTTCCAGACTTAAAGGCAAAGATCAGTTCGTGACGCGAGCGATAGAAGCTCCCCATGCCGCCATTGTCTTTCACCCAAGTGATCAGATTTTTGAGTTCGGAATAAGTGGCCTGCCCTGCGCCTAAGACCTCCTCCATATGCCGCCAATCCATGCAGATAAAATGGATAGACCCGTCCTTGCTGTGGGCGGCTAGGTTCTCAAATGCTTTCTGCAGGAAGTTAGTGAACTCATCCTTGCTCATCTCCCCGCAGCCCATAGCAAAATCAGGATGGTGCACTGTGCCCAATCCCCCAACATGCCCGTCTATGGGGACATTGTAGGGTGGGTCAGTGAACACCATTTCGGCGAGCTCCCCATCCATCAGCGCCGCAACAACTTGCTCGTCTAACGAATCGCCACAAATCAATCTGTGGGGCCCCAGCTGCCAGATATCACCGAGACGACAGCGCGGGGGTGGCGACTGGGGCAATAGTTCCTCAGCGGGGTTCCCAGCCTCCTCTGGAGCCAGTCCCTCAATCAGAAAGTCGGCCTCAGCAATCGTAAAGCCGGTAAGCTCAATATCCAGCCCCTCCTCGCAGGACAGTAACTCCTGGAGCTCCAGAGCCAGCAGCTCCTCATCCCATCCAGCATTAAGGGCTATCTTGTTGTCAGCAATAACATAGGCGCGCTTTTCAGCCGCGCTCATGTGACTGATGCGCAGAACCGGGACCTGTTCCATCCCCAGCAGTCTTGCCGCCTCCACACGCCCGTGGCCGGCCAGAATGGTGTTCTTTGCATCCACCAGGACTGGGCTGGTGAAGCCAAAGCGCTCTATGCTCTGAGCAATCTGTTTGACTTGCTTGCGCGAATGGGTGCGCGCATTGCGCGCCCAAGGAATAAGGTCGGTAATGGCGCGATATTCAACTTGGCCGACGGAATGCTTGCTTTGATGTGGTGATGTCATGAGACAATCTCCGAAATAAACGACATCGACGCCCAAGGGCGTGATGACCATTAAGGTTGAGATTGCTGCCTCATAACCCGCATCGTGGGGCCGGCGGCCGACGACCTAACTCTGTTACTTGCTAACAGTGACCTCCCCGAGGGTCGTTAGATCATGGTGCATAGTCTGGGGTCCTTACGAGCCTCCGTCAAGGGCGTTTTAGGGGTGTAAAGCAAAAGAACATCAAAAACTTGAAGCCAGTTTAACATCCGATTTTTGGAGGGAATTCCGTGATCCGTCAAAGTCATTTTTTGAAGGGAAATGCCACCCCATTAATTCAACATTTAAATAGAAAATAAATTCAATTTAGGGATATTAAATAGTCAATAAATCACTGCGGCGCATGACATTCTGTCAGGTCGAGCTTAAAAAAACATGCAATATCAGGGCGTTAGAATTTAATTCGATTTATGCATTTAATTAGATTTCAATTATCTATTAAATCGATAAATTCACGGATAAATATTTTTAAATAAAAAATAATATGAAAGCCCGAAGTCAAAGCCCCTGCCTTTCGCGATCAAAAGGCAAAAACATCCACACAAGCTACCCTGATTGTTGTTTTCAAATTCCCTGTTCCTCACTTCGGGAATTCGTTCAAATTCATCAGCATTTTATGAGGTTTTGATGGAATTGAAGTTCTCGGCCAATGCCATTTTCCAAAATATTCCCTGTATTTTCCCTGTATCCATACTTTGACCGCAAGAGACTAACGCAGTAAGACTGCGTCCTGCTCCAATCGCGCCTCACGATTTCCCTCGTTTCTTGTGATGTTGGACGGCACCGCTAAAGCGGGCCTTTTGGGTTGTTTGGGACGGCACCGCTGAAGCGGGCCTTTTGGGTTGTTTGGGACGGCACCGCTGAAGCGGGCCTTTTGTCGGGTTCGGTTCCCTTCACCCGCTCCAATCGCGCCTAACAGCTAAACATTCATGGCTCTTGAGAGCTCAAAGGCAAATATAGCGTAAAGACAATTTGCTCGGCGGTCGGCTCATAATGAACATGACCTTTTAGGGCACGCGCAAAACCGGCGACCAAATAGAGGCCCAGTCCGGAACCGGTCCAACGATAAGCCTGCCCACTCCGATAATATTTCTCGAAAACGCGGTCCGCGTCAGGCCAGCCTGCCGGCCCCGGCAGATTGGCGACGCTGATGGCCACCATCTGCGCCTCACACCGCATATTCAGCTCAATTGGAGAGTCAGCCGAACTGTATTTGCATGCATTTTCAAGCAAATTCGTGATGATGATGCTGAACAAATAAACGTCCAAGCTCGCTCGTGTCTCAGGCAGAGCGCTCGTCACCACGCGCCAAGGATATTGGCATTTGTCGATTACCTTGCGCAATTCCTCACTGAGATCGCAATTTTCGTTATGGAGTGGCAATTGCTGTTCATCGAGTTGATTGGTCTGAATCGTGTGGTCAATAACCGCTTTCATATCCACAATGGCCGACCGAACTTTTTGCTGACCTTCAAAAGCTGACGAGCCGTCCATTAGCATTTGCACAACTGCCAAGGGCGTCTTCAGTTCATGTCCAAGCATGGCGAGCAATCTTGCCTGCTCATCATGATTTGATTTCTCCTTCTCAAGGAGGAGTCTCGTTGTTTCCAAATCAAATTCAGTTTGGAAACGAACCCGATGTATTCGCCTGAGTTTGACTTGCAGGAAGATTAAAATCAGGGTCCCCGTCAGGAATCCATGCATCATCCAAGCATTAAAGCTCAGTGGAATTGCGGGGGCACCGATGATCATGGCGCCCGCAGTGCCAACGACGGCTAAAATTAAGCCATACACTGAGACCAATGCCCATTTTGGAACAACACCGACAACAGAGTTTTCTGCAGGCTTCGCAAGGCAAGTGAGAGTGAAAACAATGAGGAGGCCCGGGATAACTGCCAAAGCATTGATCTGCATGGCAATCTGCAGCTTATGCAGGCCAAGGCCAATAAAGAGCTCGCTCAGAAACAGAAGAATATAAGTGTATTTGATCCAGCGGCTCCAGCGCGGGACACGATATTCTTCAATCAGGCTCAGATCGAAAACACACGACACCACTGTGTAGCTCAGCACAGACACGCTGGTCATCACGTCAATTGTGGGATTGGAGATAATGCCAGTGAAATACAGCCGACCGTAACCCAACAGCAGTACGCTATAAATAAAGGCTATCAACTGCTTTAATATAAAAAGCCCGATGATGAAGTCCCGAGAGATATAATAATTCAATATTGCCCAGATAAGTGCCGAACCTAATATCGCAAGATAGATGACATATAGATGCTCTTGTGTGCGCTCCGCATTCACCATGTCGGTGACGGAAAAAACAGACGTTTCAATGAGGCGCGTGCTGACAGTCTTCACACTCAACCAAATATAACGTGGCTCATTCCCAGCTGGGATAATAAAATTTGGACTGATTGAATAATATTCGATGGCCGAAAACGGATAGCGGTCACCGGTTAACCACCGCTGCGATGGGTCAAGCAGAGGATCGAACAATTCTATTTCATCGATATATGTAGGGCGAATGCGCACGATAAGACGATCGTGCGCTAGATGTCCCTTATTCTCATTCAAATTCGGATCGATGCGCAATCTGATCCATACTTTTGACGAGCCGTAACCGCGCGACAAAACGCCGTCATACGGGGTGAGTTCTTTTTGCTTTACTTCATCTAGAGAAAGCTGCGCAGAAAGATCATCGTAGAATACGTCTTGCACGATGATTTGCGGATTACCCGGAATATGGCGGCTGATGTAGCGGCTCAACAGGCG
>CAIUDK010000144.1 GCA_903897875.1 uncultured Hyphomicrobiales bacterium | reverse complement strand
TCGGTGGAATCGCTGAGCACGAAGTAAGAAAACTGCGCGCCCTCGCCAGTGGCGTTCACGCTGGTCATCACCGTGCGCAAGCGCGCAAAGGCGCGCGCCGGATCTTCATTGCGCAGTGTCATTAAAATGGCGGTGCGCGCAGAAATCGGTGTGGCCACATCACCAGCCGCCACAAAGGGGGCGACACGCATCATGCCATCGCTCACACCATGCAAAAGCCAAAGGCCGAGCAGCGCATTCCAAACACCCAGCACGCTCCAAGGGGCTGCAATGGCAAAGCAAAGGAAGATGGCCACATCAATGGCGCTCCAACCATTGGCACCCAAAATCTGGCGTAGCCAGATCAGCAGGCCCACATAGAGCGCGCCATTGACCAGCCCAGCAATCCACCGCCGACGGCTCAATTGGGCGCGGCTTTGCAGACCGGTGGGGGTCAAGCCAGTCTGGGTTTTATCAGGGCTGTTTGCGGCAAAAAGGGTCATGCGCTCACATAAAAGATCGAATGGAGCGCGACCATACCGTATTTTGCGCCCTCGTCACCCCGCTAGGGCTTTCCATTTCGACAAAACCAGCCAAATCGGCTACCGCTGGCGCATGGACACTTCAACCCAATCACTGGCCCTTTGGTATATCGCGCCACGCCAAGCCGAGCTTCGTGCGCAGGATATGCCGGCCCTAGCTATCGGCCATGCCCGTGTGCGCACGCGCTGGAGCGCGCTGAGCCGGGGCACTGAGCGCCTGATATTTGAAGGCTGTGTGCCGCCCGCTGAATATGAGCGTATGCGCGCGCCTTTGCAGGTCGGCGCGTTTCCCTTCCCCGTCAAATATGGCTATTGCGCCGTGGGCACTGTGGAAGACGGCCCCGCTGATCTGATCGGCCGCGATGTGTTTTGTCTGCATCCCCACCAAAGCGTTTTCGATGCGCCCATAGATATGCTGACAGTGCTGCCTGAGGGGCTGCCGCTCAAGCGCGCAACATTGGCCGCCAATATGGAAACGGCGCTCAATGCATTGTGGGATTCGGGCTGTGGACCGGGGGATCGCATTGTGATTGTGGGCGCTGGCCTTGTCGGTCTGCTCATCGCTTGTCTTGCCGCAGCACTCCCCGGCGCTGATGTCACCGTGGTGGATATCGATCCCAGCCGCGCTGTTTTGGCGCACTCGTTAGGTGCACAATTTATGCTGGCCGATGCGTTTGCCGCCGCTGGCCGCGATGATGCCGATGTTGTGTTTCATGCCAGCGCGCATCACTCTGGCCTGCGCTTGGCGCTTGCTGCTTGTGGCTTAGAAGCCAATTTGGTTGAGATGAGTTGGTATGGTGAGGGCGATGTGGGCGTGCCATTGGGCGGCGCGTTTCATTCTCGCCGTCTCAAATTATTGTCCTCGCAAGTGGGTCAAGTGTCGCCCTCGCGTCGTCCACGTTGGTCCTATGCGCGCCGCCTTGCCAAAGCGCTTGAGCTGTTGAAGGACGCGCGTCTTGATGCGCTCATCACGGCTGAAGTTGAGTTTCATGCTTTGGCAGAGCAGCTGCCAAATATCCTAAGCCCTTCGGCGCATGGTCTTGTGACCGCAGTGCGTTATCCTCACCTCTAGGAGTTCCAAATGTTTGCCATTGAAGTTCGTGACCATATTATGATTGCCCATAGTTTTAAGGGCGAATTGTTTGGCCCTGCGCAAAAAATGCATGGTGCTACTTTCGTTGTGGATGTTGCGTTTTTTAGAGATACACTCACCAGTGATGGCGTGGTGGTTGATATTGGGCGCGCGCATGATGCACTCAAAGCAACGCTCGGCCCTTTGAATTATGAGAACCTTGATGTGCTGCCCCAGTTCAAAGGCCAGCAGACCACAACGGAATTTTTGTCCAAATATATTTTTGATGCGATGGCCAATGCGGCCCGCAAAGGAGATTTGGGACCCGGCAGTGATGGCATCAACAAAATTCGCGTCACTCTGCATGAATCGCATGTGGCACGCGCTTGGTATGAAGGCGCAGTTTAACGCATGACATCAGCTGTTTTTGCCATTCCCGGTGATATCAATTTGCGCACGGGCGGTTATGGTTATGATCGCGCCATTCTTGCGCGCTTGCCAGCACTGGGAATAGCAACAACGCATTGTGGTTTGCCCGGCACATTCCCCAATCCAAGTGAAGCCGACATTGGTGAGAGCGTCAAATTGCTCTGTGCTGCAGCGCCCAATGACGTGTTGCTCATCGATGGTCTGGCCTTTGGTGTTATGCCAGCACACGCTTTGGCGCGTGTGCCTCAGCGCATCATCGCGCTGGTGCATCACCCTTTGGGGCTGGAGGCGGGGCTGTCACTTGAACGGCAGATGTATCTCATTCGTCATGAAATTGAGGCACTCAAATTTGCCGATCACATTGTCGTCACCAGCGCCATCACCGCCAAAACTTTGGTGGAAGATTTTGCGGTGCCCGTCAATGCCATCACCATTGCAGAGCCCGGCACGGATCGCGCGCCACGCAATAGGCGCAGAACATTTGCGGGCGAACAGATTGAACTTTTGTGTGTGGGCTCTGTCATTCCACGCAAAGGCTATGATGTATTGGTGTCAGCGCTGAGTGGCTTGGTGCATCTCAATTGGCATGTCACGCTTGTGGGAAATTGCGAGCGTGATCGCGGAACTTTTGAGGCTTTGCAAAAGCAAATTCAGAAATTAAAACTGACGGATCGCATCTCTTTGGTGGGCGAATATTCGCCCCAGCAATTAGAGCCAGCCTATCAATGCGCCGATGTGTTTGTGTCGTCCTCACTCTATGAAGGTTATGGCATGGTGTTGGGCGAGGCGATGGTGCGCGGCCTGCCTGTCCTCACAACAACGGGCGGCGCTGCTGCCCAAACTGTGCCAGATGGCGCGGGCCTCAAAGTGCCCCCCAATGATGTGGGCGCGCTGCGACACGCTTTGCAACGTCTGATCTTGGAGTCTGATTTACGCGCCAGTTTGGCGCAGGCTGCTTGGCAGGCTGGACAGACTTTGCCCAGCTGGGATGATGCAGCGGGTAAAATTGCCGACACGATCAAATTGGTTGCGGCAGGGATGTCGCATAAGGAAAAAACATCATGAGCGGGTTTTCAGCCCAATGGCTCGCGCTGCGCGAACCCGCCGATCATCGCGCGCGAAATGCAGTGTTGCGAGACGCGATGGTGTCGCATGTGCAGGCGAGTGTCCGTGCGTGTGGCGAATGGATTTCCGTCGCAGATTTAGGTTGCGGATCTGGCTCTAACCTGCGGGCGCTGGCTCCCTTTTTGCCATCGCATCAGAGGTGGAGTTTAGTCGATTATGATCCGCAGCTTTTGATTGCAGCGCGCGCCGCTTTGCGTCTCTGGGCCGATGAAATTTTGGCCGATGATGACATGCTGAGATTGCAAAAATCAGGCAAGATCATCGAGGTTGTTTTTTGCCAAAAAGATTTGGCGGCCGACATTGAATCTGTTCTGGCCCAACCGCTCAATTTGGTTACCGCTGCAGCGTTTTTTGATCTGGTGGCACAAGACTGGATCGCTAGGTTTTGCAAGGCGTTAAGCGCGCCCTTCTATACGGTTTTAACCTATGATGGCGTTGAGATTTGGCAGCCGCCCCATGACGCCGATGCCGCCATTTTGGCGGCGTTCCATGCTCATCAAGCCACCGATAAGGGCTTTGGCCTCTCTGCTGGTCCGCAAGCCACTGATAGTTTGGAACAAAATCTCAAAGCGCGTGGATTCAAGGTGAGCAAAGCGCAAAGTCCTTGGGCTTTGGGTGCGCCAGAGTCTGAGCTGATGCGGGCCTTGGCCAATGGCTCGGCGGGGGCTGTTGCCGAAACGGGCTTGATATCGTTGAAAGATTTGGAAGATTGGCGCGCCGCCCGGCAAAAGGCGGAGGCTTGCCATATTGGCCATTGGGATTTGCTCGCGATCCCTTAATTTTTGGAAGGCCACATCCGGCGCAACACATTGTCATGTTTGATGAAATGGTGCTGAAGCGCTGCCCCGGCATGGACCAAAACCAAGGTCCCCATCGTATAGGCCAGCGCATGGTGGATCGGCGATAAAAAGTCATAAACCGCTTTGTTTTCAGCCAAAATCGGCGGCAGAAAAAATAAACCAAACACAGGCACCTGCGCCCCATAGGCCGACACCATCGCCCAGCCGATCAAAGGCGTAACGAATAGAAGCACATAGAGCATGTGGTGGACGGCAACCGAGGCGATCCGTTCAAATTTGGTCAGGCTGGCTTCGGGGGCGGGAACGCCAAGCCAGCGGCGAACCGTAAACCGAATGGCGGTTAGTGTCAGAACCAAAGCACCAAAAGAGCGATGCAGATCATAAATCCGATCCTGCAAAGGCCCTTCTGGCATCCGGTCCATGATCAGTCCGGCTGGAATAATGAAGAGAATACAAGCAGCTGTCGTCCAATGGAGCCATTTTGAGGCGCTGGCATAGGTGAGGCGTTGTTGTGTCATGACGGGCTCCTTTGGCTCAAATCACAATCGAACAAAACTTCGCCATTGCCAAGATGGTGAACCGTGGTTGGCGGGCGCAAAGCCAGATCCAGCCGGGGCTCTGGGCGCAAATCAAGGCCGGTTTTGCCTGAGCCAATGATGACGGGGGCCACCAAAAGATGCAGCCGGTCAACGCAGCCCGCATCCATAAAGTTTGAAATCGTGCGCGCCCCACCCTCAATCAAAATGCGGCGATAACCCAATTCAAACAGGGCCTTAACAATGGCGTGGGGCGAGATTGTGCCATCCATTGCACGCGGCAAAACGATCAGATCGGCCCCTTTGAGCGGGCGATCTTGGCAGGAAATAAGATGTTTGGGCGCACCATCCTCAGTGAGCCATTTTGTGCCCTCAACCAAGCGGCCATTGGGGTCGATGGCGATGCGGGCGGGGTTTTTGCCCGGCACCCGGCGCACATTTAAGCTTGGATTATCAGCCACAATGGTCCCAGCGCCGACCACAACGGCATCAACATGGGCGCGAATCTGGTGCAAATGATCAAGGGCAGGCCCGCCATTAATCCAGCGGCTTTCCCCGCTAATCGTGGCAATTCGGCCGTCCAAAGACTGGCCAAGCTGGGCCACCACGAAGGGCCGGTCAGGAGGAGTCTGTTGGAAGGGAAGGAACACCAAGGCCAGATCCATCATTTGTTTTTGAACGTAGGTATTATACGGACCGAAACATCAGTGGGTCATGCGGCCAATCGAAGTTTCTAGTCTATTTATCAATTTTGCGATATTGAGCAGTGCCTACCGGGGGAGGGAGCCTTGTTGGCACGGGTTCGGTCGGGGGTTACGTGGCTGATAGTCTTTCAATCTTAAAATGTGATGGCGATTTGGGCCAGATCGTAGTGGAGCGCGGCATTGCCGAACTGCGCGCTGGTCGCCCTGTGCTTGTCAAAGCGGGGCGAACACTCGCCCTTGTGATGGGCATTGATTCCCTCGACGAAAACTATGTCCCTGTTTTAGAAGAACTTTCACGTCATCGCGCACGCCTGTTGTTGCCAGCCGCCCGCCTGCGTCGGCTTGGACGCGAGCGCACCCAGCCCGGCGCCATAGCACTCCCCACTATTGATTTGGCGCGAATTGCGTCGCTATCCTTGGATGCCAATGCGCGTTTGGATGCCACGGTCGCGGCTGTCTCCAAGCTTGATCTCGCAGCGTTGGAGCTGGCGCGAATTTCTTTGATTCTTCCAGCACTTGTCGTTGTGCCGGTGAGCGCGCGCGCTGTTGCCGATCAAGCGCTCGTGCGCGTAGATGCTGTCGATATCAACGCTTATCGCGCCGCTGGCGTGCGCGATTTGCGCATCACAGGTCGTGCGCCCGTGCCCCTTGATGGTGCGCAAGATACGGAATTTGTTGTGTTTCGTGGTGGCGAAGGCATGCGCGATCAAGTCGCGGTGGTGATTGGCAAACCTAATTATGCGGAGCCCGTCACTGTGCGTTTGCATTCTGCCTGTCTGACGGGTGATTTGTTTGGCTCGCTGAAATGCGATTGCGGCGATCAACTGCGCCATACCGCCCGCTACATGGCCGAAAATGACGGCGGCATTTTGCTCTATCTAGATCAAGAAGGTCGTGGCAACGGCCTGTCGAATAAAATTCGCGCCTATAAATTACAGGCTCAAGGCTTTGATACGTATGACGCCGACGAAGTCTTGGGCTTCGATCATGATCAGCGCGGCTTTGATTTTGCTGCCGAAATGCTCAAGCAATTGGGCGTGACGCAGGTGCGTGTCATGACCAATAATCCGATCAAAATGGCGGCTCTTGAGCGCGCCGGGCTTGTTGTTGTTTCTGATCATCGTATTCAGGGTCGCAAAACTGACGAAAATGTGCGCTATCTCGCCACCAAGCGTGATCGGGCCGGACATTTCCTCGATGCCGATGACGCACCCGTCAAAGGCGGCGCGCAGGATTAAGCCAATCCAGCTGAGCCAATCTCACTCTGGCAGCTCATAGGGTTGATGTGACACGCATGCGGCAAGACAAAAACTTTGAGACAGCGTCCAAGCTTGCCGCAGGCAGATTGGTCACCAATCGTTCTTATGCATTGGCCTTGCTGGTGTTTTTGGTGGGCGGGGCGATTTACGCTTGGCCTTGGTTGTCGGGTCAGTTCACCCTTCCTTGGGATGCAAAAGCTCAAGCCTGGCCTCAGCTGGCGTTTTTGAACTGGTCGCTTCATGCGGGCGAGTCCCCGTTCTGGACACCCAATGTCTATGCGGGCTGGCCACAAATTGCTGATCCACAATCCTTGATTTTTTCGCCACCCTTTTTGCTGCTGGCTTGGCTGCATCCCGCGCTTGATTTTCGCGCTATGGATGCCGTCGTCTTCGGCATGCTCGCTCTGGGTGGTGTGTCCATGCTGGCGCTGTTCAAAGATCGCGGCTGGCATGCGGCGGGTGCTCTGGTGGCGGCCTTTGCTTTTGCCTATGGCGGCTCGGCCAGCTGGCGCATTCAGCACGTCGGAGAAGTGCTAAGTCTCTGCTGGTTTATCATTGCCCTCTGGCTTTTGGAGCGGGCTCTGGTGCGCCGCTCTGTGGCCTATGGCGCGGCTGCTGGATTGATCGCTGGCTTCATGGTGTTGGGGCGCGATCAGATTGCGCTGCTCTGCGTCGCCATTCTGGCCTTTGCTGTTGTTTGGCATGTGTTTTCTGGCCCCAATCTCGTGCAGCGTGTGCGTGGCTTTTTGCCGCCTCTTACCGCTGGTCTCGTTGTTGGTGTTGTCACCATCGCTCTGCCATTGGCGCTGACCTTTGCGCTGGCCCAACAATCCAACCGTCCTGAAATTGATTTTGACGCGGCGGGCCGGGGCTCTTTGGCGGCGGCGTCTTATTTGACGGCCTTCGTCGCCAATCTGTTTGGCACCGATGGGCCCTTGGCTTTGTTTTGGGGCCCACCCAATGCGCAAGTCTGGGGCGCCAATGACATCGCGCTGGCGCGTAATATGAGCGACATTTACTTTGGCGCTATTCCGCTGGTGGCGATTTTATCTTTGGGCCTTGCGCGCGCCCAAGTCTTGCGGCGCGATGTTTTGGTGTTTGCTGTCTCAGCATTGCTCATGGCGCTCTATGCGTTGGGGCGCAATACGCCGTTGTTTACATGGGCGTTTCATATTCCCGGTGTTGATCTCTATCGCCGCCCAGCCGATGCAACGTTCCCGCTGGGTGCCATGCTGGCCATTGTGGCAGGCTATTGTGTGCATCGAGCTATTGAGACGCGCGCGCGCCTTTTCAGTCTTTCGCATAGTCTAGGCTTGTTGCTAGTGGTTGCGGGCTGGTCGCTCTGCGTTTATGTGGCGTGGTCGCATGGTCGTCTAGATCAAGCCGGAGAACCTTTACTGGCTGGACTGTTGTTTTTGGCGAGCGCTTATTGTGTTCTTGCTTTTTCAGCACGCTTTCAACACACCGCGCCCTATCTTGTCTTGATATTACTTGGCGGTGTCTTGACGCTGGACTTGCGTCTCAACAATCGCCCCAATGAATCCACTGCATTGTCGCCCGATGTTTATGATGTGCTGCGCTTTGATACGCACAATGAAACTTTGGCGTTTCTCAAAGACCGTTTGCGCGTGCAGCGCCCCGATCACCGAGATCGTGTGGAATTGGCGGCGATTGATTTTCATTGGCCCAATGTCAGCCTTGTGCACAACCTCGATCACAATTTGGGTTATAACCCCTTGCGATTAAAGCTGTTTGCCGATGTCACCCATGCGCAAGATCATGTAGCCACCGCTGAGCAACGCAATTTTTCGCCGCTGTTTCCGTCCTACAATTCCAATATGGCCAATCTGTTTGGGCTGACCTACATCGTCACCGGCGTGCCCATCACAACGCTGGATCCAACCATTGATACGCAGATTTTCAAACAGGTCGCCCGCACGCCCGATGCCTATGTCTATGAAAATCCAAACGCATTTCCGCGGGTCTATTTTGCAGCGGGCTCAAAATCCGCGCGCTTTGATGAGATGATCGAGACGGGCGTTTGGCCGGACGTCGATCTGACCAAGACCATATTGCTCGAAAATGCGCCCGATGTTGAAGCGCCCGTTGATGTGCGCTCAGATGCGCGCCTTGTGTCCTATGGCAATACCGAAGTTGTGGTCGATGTCACCAGCGATCAGGATGGTTGGCTTGTTTTGAACGACATCTGGCATCCGTGGTGGAATGTTGAGGTGGATGAAGCACCAGCCGTGATCCAACGCGCCAATGTCATGTTCCGGGCCGTGGCCGTCACAAAGGGTAGCCATCGCCTCCGGTTTCACTTCGATCCGGTGCGCGGCATGGTGAAGCAGTTTTGGCATTAAGTGGCTGTTCTTTGCTAAGGCTTTGTGACTAAGGGCTTTTTTGGCTAGGCTTGCAACTTGTTTGGCTAGACTTGCCCTTGAGCGGGCAGGCCGCCATAACTCCATGAGCCAGAAACTTTCGTGATGCGTTGATCCGCGTCGCCCCCAACGGACGATGTACCTGTTTCATGATTGAGCCCAAGCCAGACAATACGCCAGACAACATGTCGCAAGACCCCATATCGGAGCCGTTGGGAGGCAAGCGCCATGTTTGGCTCAAGCGCATTGGCGCGGCCGTCAGCCTCTCCATCGTGGCGTTTTCGCTCGTGGTGCTGGTCTACACAATTTCCTCCGTCAACTGGCAGGATGTGCGCACAACCTTTGCGGCCACCGGCTGGGATCAGATCGCGCTGTCGGGCCTGCTCACCGCCAGTTCCTATCTGGCCTTGACGGGCTATGACGTGATTGCGCTGCGTCAATTGGCGCTCAAAGTGCCCTATCGCACAGCGGCACTGGCCTCTTTCACCAGCTATGCGATTTCCTTCACGCTGGGCTTTCCGCTCATCACAGCCGGCACGGTTCGCTATTGGATTTACTCGCAGGCCAAAGTCTCGGCTGGGCGTGTCGCTAGCCTCACCATTATCGCCGGCGTCACCTTCTGGCTCGGCATGGGCCTTGTGATGGGGCTTGGGCTGATCTTGGAGCCAGCCGCCATTGCAGAGATCAACCATCTGAAAGTGTGGGTGAATGTTCTGCTTGGCGTGGGCGTGCTGACGGCTGTGCTGGCCTATTTGGTCTGGGTGTCGGTGGATCATCGCAGCACCCGTGTGCAGGGCCTGAAGCTCGAGCTGCCGGGCTTTTCTCTGACGTCAGGTCAGTTGGCGCTGGGCGTGTTTGATCTGTGCTCGGCCGCGGGCGCGCTGTATGTGCTGCTGCCCAAAGGTCACGGGCTCGATTTTCTGACCTTTGCCTCAACCTATGTCTTCGCGTGTATTTTGGGCATTGCGTCCAATGTGCCCGGCGGCATCGGCGCGTTTGAAGTGACCATGTTGCAAGCGGTGCCCTCACCAAGTCAGGGCGCTTTGTTTGCCTCGCTTTTGCTGTTTCGCGTGCTGTATTATTTCATCCCCTTTTTGCTGGCGATGGCGATGTTGGGTGCGCATGAAATTATGCGTCGGTGGAAGAGCTTGCGCGAAGACATGATCCATTCCATCGATGATGACGCGACATGAACAGATATTTTGAGCGAGAGGTAGATTTTTCGGCGGTGTTGACGGCGACTGTCGATGCTGTGCCCGAAGCCATGATGGTCATCTCGGCGGCCAATCGTATTTTGGCGGCCAATTTGGCGCTTCGGACGCTATTTCCCATTGTGCGGATCGGCGATCCGCTCCATATCGCGTTGCGCTCTCCCGATGTTTTAGATGCCGTCAAACGTGTTGGCATCGGCGGTGAGCGTGAAAAGATCGCGTGGCGCGAGCGTGCACCCATCGAGCGTAGTTTTGATATTATTGTCGCCCCCATTGCGCCTGCTGGTTTTGAGCGCGCCATCGCTTTGACCGTGTTGGATTTGACGGAGTCGATGCGCGTTGAGCGGATGCGTGTTGATTTTATCGCCAACGCCAGCCACGAACTGCGCACGCCACTGGCCTCCATGCTGGGCTTTGTTGAGACATTACAGGGCCCTGCGCGTGACGATGCCAAAGGGCGCGAGCGCTTTCTCACCATCATGCGCACGCAGGGTCAGCGTATGGCGCGTTTGATCGATGATTTATTGTCGTTGTCGCGCATTGAGCAGAACGAACATCTGCGGCCCAACAAGCCCGTTGATTTGGCGTTGGTGGTCAGCCACGTCGTCGATACTTTGGCGCTGGTCGCCAAAGAGGCGGCGGTTAAAGTCAGTGTGAATGCGCCCGAGACTTTGATGGTCCTAGGCGAGCGCGACGAATTGGTTCGCCTGGCAGAAAACCTAATTGAAAACGCTATCAAATACGGATCGTCGGACGCAGGCGAACCGACGTCGGTCGAGATTACGATTGCCCGGAAAAACACTGAGGCCATATTGACGGTGCGCGATTTTGGCAAAGGCATCGCGGCTGAAGACATACCGCGCCTGACCGAACGATTTTACCGGGTTGACGCTGGGGCCAGCCGCGCCAAGGGCGGAACCGGCCTTGGTCTGGCTATTGTTAAGCACATCGTCGCCCGCCATCGCGGCCGTTTGACCATTGAGAGTCGGCCCGGCGAGGGGGCGTTGTTCCGCATCGCTCTGCCCGCTGTAATTTAGCCTAGATATTTCAATGACTTAGGTTGTCACATACCTGTCACGGAACCGTCGTACGAGTCTCACACTCCCCGCTTACTCCAAGCGGCACAGGGTCCTCGTGGAGGATCTGGTAAAACGAAAGAGGCGTCCGATGGACATCAAGAAGCTTATGAGCGTAGCCCTAGTTGCAGCTGCTGCCTCCGCATTCAGCGTGAGCGCAAAGGCCGCCGACATCTCCGGTGCTGGCGCAACCTTCCCTTATCCAATTTATGCAAAATGGGCTGATGCCTATAAGAAAGAGACCAACAACGGTCTCAACTATCAGTCGATCGGTTCAGGCGGCGGTATCAAGCAGATCAAGGCTAAGACCGTAACCTTTGGTGCAACTGATGCACCTTTGAAGGCTGAAGAGCTTAATGAATCTGGCCTCGTTCAGTTTCCAATGGTTATGGGCGGCATCGTGCCTGTCATCAACCTCGATGGCGTCAAGGCTGGTGAAGTCGTCATCGACGGCGCAACACTCGCCAAGATCTTCTTGGGCGAAATCAAGGTCTGGAATGACGCAGCTCTTGTAAAGCTCAACCCAAAAGTGAAATTGCCTTCAACAGCCATCGCTGTTGTTCACCGTTCAGACGGATCGGGCACTTCGTTTAACTTCACCAACTACCTGTCAAAGGTATCGGCTGATTGGAAGTCCAAGGTTGGCGAGAATGCCTCCGTGGAATGGCCAACAGGTCTTGGCGCTAAGGGCAACGAAGGTGTGGCCGCAACTGTGGCTCAGACCAAGGGCGCTATCGGCTATGTCGAATACGCCTATGCCAAGCAGAACAACCTGACCAATACAGACATGGTCAACAAGGACGGCAAGACGGTTGCCCCTAAAATGGCATCCTTCCAAGCCGCTGCTGCCAATGCCGATTGGTCAGTTCCTGGTTATTATCAGATCTTGACTGAGCAGCCTGGTGCCGAATCTTGGCCAATCACGGCAGCTACTTTCATCCTGATGTATAAGCAGCCAGCTGATAAGGCTGCCTCTGATGAAGCCTTGAAGTTCTTCGACTGGGCTTTCACAAAGGGCGACAAGATGGCTTCGGAACTCGATTACATTCCAATGCCAGCTAAGGTTGTAGCGCTCATCAAGAAGACATGGGCTGCTGACATCAAGTAAGACATAAGACGGGGAGAGCTTGCTTGCTCTCCCCGTTACTTCAAATGTTTGTTCCCTTTATCCAAAGGCCGTGCCGTGACTGATTTCGTTGTTCAAGACAGAGCACTGGCAAAGGCCAAAGAGCGTGCGAAAGCTCTGAGCGCTTTCCGTCTTGGTGATCTTGTTTTCAAAAACATCACTTTGTCGGCCGCCGTTACGGTTTTGGTTATTTTGGGCGGGGTTATTCTCTCGCTCATTCGAGGCTCGATCCCCGCCTTTCATGCGATGGGTTTTGAGTTTCTAACCTCGCAAAGCTGGAACCCTGTCACCGATAAATTCGGAGCTTTGCCAGCCATTTACGGCACTGTTGTCACGTCTTTGCTGGCCATTGTGGTGGCTGTGCCGCTCGGGCTTGGCGTTGCTGTTTTCTTGACGGAATTGTGCCCTATGTGGGCGCGTCGTCCCATTGGTATCGCCATTGAATTGTTGGCCGGTATTCCCTCCATCATTTATGGCATCTGGGGCCTGTTCATCTTCGCGCCCTTCCTGCAAGAATATGTGCAGCCAGCCATTATCGAGTTCTTCGCGCCCATTCCGTTCCTCTCGAGCGTATTTGCTGGCCCCGCCTATGGCATTGGCACTTTCACGGCAGGCATCATCCTTGCCATTATGATTTTGCCCTTCATCACCTCCATCTCGCGCGACGTCTTTTCCACGGTGCCACCTGTGCTGAAAGAAGCCGCCTATGGCATTGGCTGCACGACATGGGAAGTTGTGCGCAAAGTCGTCATTCCCTACACGCGCGTTGGCGTTGTGGGTGGCGTGATGTTGGGGCTTGGGCGCGCTCTGGGCGAGACGATGGCGGTCACGTTCATCATCGGCAATGCGCATAAGATTTCGGGTTCCTTGCTGGCGCCCGGCACAACGATTTCAGCCACGATTGCCAATGAATTTACCGAAGCGGTCGGCGATATTTACACCTCGTCCTTGATCGCGCTGGGACTTCTGCTCTTCCTCATCACTTTCGTTGTACTGGCCTTCGCGCGGCTTATGCTGATGCGCCTCGATCAAAAGGGAGGCAAGCCATGAGCGAGTTCTCGATGAGCCTCTACAATGCGCGCCGCCGCAAGAATTTATTCGCCAAGGCCGCTTGTGTTGCAGCCACCGGCATTGGTCTGGCCTTCCTCGCGCTCATTCTGGGTGTGTTGTTATGGAAGGGTCTGTCCGGCCTAAATCTCGCAGTCTTCACCGAAATGACACCACCGCCGGGCGCTAAGGGCGGTTTGCTGAACGCCATTATGGGCTCGGTGATTATGACGGTGCTGGGCGTCATTGTTGGAACGCCACTCGGCCTGATGGCTGGCACCTATATGGCCGAATATGGCCGCTACACGAAACTCACTTTGGTTGTGCGTTTCATCAATGATATTTTGTTGAGTGCACCTTCCATCGTGATCGGCCTGTTCGTCTACGAAGTGCTGGTCTCGACAGTCGGTCATTTCTCCGCCTGGGCGGGTGCTGTGTCGCTTGCCGTGTTGGTTGTCCCAGTCGTTGTGCGCACCACCGAAGATATGCTCTTGCTGGTGCCCGGCGGCTTGCGCGAAGCGGCTGTGGCGTTGGGCATGCCGCGCTCGTTGATTATCCGCAAAATCTCCTATCGTGCTGCAAAGGCTGGTCTAATCACTGGCGTATTGTTGGCCGTGGCGCGCGTGAGCGGCGAGACCGCGCCTTTGTTGTTCACCGCTTTGAACAATCAATTCTGGAGCACCAATCTCAATGCTCCAATGTCGAGCCTACCAGCCGTCATCTTCCAATTCGCACTCAGCCCCTACAAGGACTGGCAGCAATTGGCATGGACCGGCGCATTGATCATCACAGTAACAGTGCTGATGCTGTCCATCATCGCACGCGTGCTGAGCGCACCGAGGGCTCAAAAATGAATGTCCAAGTCAACATGACATCCGGCGTTGATGCGCAAATGGCGCAGAAAATTTCCATCAAGGATCTCAAGTTCTTCTATGGCGACTCGCTCGCCTTGAAGAGCATCAGCCTGCCGCTCTACGACAAGAAGGTCACTGCCTTCATTGGTCCGTCGGGCTGTGGCAAATCGACTTTGCTGCGTGTTCTCAATCGCATGTATGATCTCTATCCACGCCAGCACGCCGAGGGCGAAGTCTTGCTGGATGGCGAAAATATTCTGGCGGCGGATCAAGATCTTAACTTGCTTCGCGCACGGGTCGGCATGGTGTTTCAAAAGCCAACGCCATTCCCTATGTCGATCTATGACAACATCGCTTTTGGCATCGGCCTCTATGAGAAGCTCGCCAAGAGCGAGCTTGATGGTCGTGTCGAACAGGCTTTGCGCGGTGCCGCCCTTTGGAACGAAGTCAAAGATAAGCTCGATGCCAGCGGGTTGAGCCTGTCGGGTGGTCAGCAGCAGCGTTTGTGCATTGCGCGCACTGTGGCTATTCAACCAGAAGTTATTTTGTTCGACGAGCCTTGCTCGGCCTTGGATCCGATTTCAACAGCCAAGATCGAAGAGCTAATCGACGAGTTGAAGAGCAATTACACAATTGCCATTGTCACGCACAATATGCAGCAAGCTGCCCGTGTGTCTGAATATACGGCGTTTATGTATCTGGGCGAATTGGTGGAATTTGCGGAAACCTCGCATATTTTCACATCGCCTTCGCAGCAAAAAACCCAAGATTACATCACTGGCCGCTTCGGCTGAACGATAAGGATACGCGCATGTCTGATCATATCGTCAGAGCCTATGACAATGAACTCGAGCTGCTCGGCCGCAAGATTGCGGAAATGGGCGGTATTGCCGAACAGATGATTGCCGATGCGATGGATGCGTTGGGCAGCATGAATGTGGAGCTGGCCAAAAAGGTTGTGGCCTCCGACGTTCGTCTGGACACGCTGCAACGTGAGATTGAAGAAGCTGCCATTCTCACCATTGCGCGCCGTCAGCCAATGGCCGTGGATTTGCGCAATATTGTGGCCGCCATTCGCATCTCGTCCGATTTGGAACGTGTTGGCGATTTGGCCAAAAACATTGCCAAACGCACCATCAAGATTGGTTCGGAATCCCGTCTGCCACGCGCCATTGTGGGCTTGAACCATATGGGCAAGCTGGCCTCGGCGCAGATGAAAGACGTGTTGGATGCCTATGCGCAGCGCGATGTTGAGCGTGCGCAAGAAGTATGGGCGCGCGATGCTGAGATTGATGCTTTGGAAGATTCTGTTTTCCGCGATCTGCTCACCTTCATGATGGAAGATCCGCGCAATATTTCCTTCTGCACCCATCTCCTGTTCTGCTCGAAAAATCTTGAGCGCATGGGCGATCATGCAACCAATATTGCCGAGACCGTCTATTACCTCGTCACAGGAAATAATTTGCCGATGGATCGTCCCAAGGGTGGCGATTGGACGGGGTTGAGGACGTAAGCTGTTGAGTACAAATATGCGTACGTCTCCAAAAATTCTGATTGTGGAAGACGAAGAGGCATTATCGCTTCTGCTGGCTTACAATCTTGAAGCTGAAGGCTATCAGGTCGAATCTGTTGCACGTGGCGACGAGGCTGAGATCCGCCTTGCTGAAGATGTGCCTGATCTTCTGGTGCTCGACTGGATGTTGCCGGGTGTGTCGGGCCTAGAAATCTGCCGCCGGTTGCGTGCGCGAGAAGCAACAAAAACCTTGCCGGTCATTATGTTGACGGCGCGGGGTGAGGAATCCGAAAAAGTGCGCGGTCTGGCGATTGGCGCTGATGATTATGTCGTCAAGCCTTTCTCCGTACCTGAATTGATGGCGCGGGTGCGTTCGCTCTTGCGTCGCGCACGGCCTGAGCGAATTGCCAATGTGTTGAGTGCCGGCGATTTGAGCCTAGATCGCGAGACCAAGCGTGTGCGACGCGCTGAGCGCGACATTCATCTTGGCCCCACGGAATTTAGGCTTCTTGAATATATGATGGAAAAGCCGGGCCGGGTGTTTTCGCGCGCGCAATTGCTGGATGCAGTGTGGGGCTTTTCGGCTGAAATTGATGAGCGCACCGTGGATGTGCATGTCGGCCGTTTACGCAAAGGGCTTTCGCGTGGACGCGAGGCTGATCCGTTGCGCACAGTGCGCGGTGCTGGCTATGCCTTTGATGAAACCTTCGGCAAAAATTAAGCGAGCTCTAGAAAAGCAAAAAACCCGGCGATGAAGCCGGGTTTTTTTTGTTTTGAGGCTGATGAACTCAGGCCATCTTCTGCATGCGCTGGATCCGATCGCGCTCACGGCGGCGATCTTGAACAGGCTGATAGGCAATGCGTGCGTGATAGGTGCAGTAAGGGTCGCCAACTGTGGACTTGCCACCGCAATAACGAAACTCACTGGTGGCAGGATCGCCAAGCGGCCAGCGGCACATGGCCTCTTTGAGCTCCATGATCGTGACGCGCTCTGACATCGGGATCACAACTTCTTCCTGAGCGCGCGGTGCAGGGGCTTCCTGCGGGCGTGGCGCGAAGGCGAGGGCGGTGTTGCCGCGTGTGGCCGGTCCAGCACTTGCGCCGCCGCTACGGGTCGGCGATGGGCGATGGGTCTGTGGCTTAGTTCTAGGGCGCGGTGTTGCCGTTGAAGGCGCCTTCACACGTCCTGACAGACCAAGCCGATGAACTTTGCCGATAACGGCATTGCGCGTGATGCCATGGGCAAGTTCGGCTGCGATTTGGCTTGCACTCAATCCATCGAGCCAAAGCTTCCGCAATAATTCAACGCGCTCATCGGTCCAGGACATGAAGTCCTCCTCTTAAACTTAGAGTGGGCGGGAGAACTGATTTAGGCCGCAAAAATCCCTCCGGCTAATGAACCGGCAAAGCATCACATTGCTGTCTATCAGGTCCGCCACACGAAATGTCGTGGTCGACAAGGGGGACGCTACACTAGCGGTTGATTTCAGCGCAACGACCATTGGCCCCAGCGCAAATGTTTTCCCCAGTCTAATCACCCAGACGCGTGATGTTCATCGTCAAGCCTGCGGTTGTCTCAATGTCCAATTGGGGGGTGTTGGTGCGGCAAGATGTTTGACCGATACGCATGAAGAAACTAAAGTGTGGATAAGTAGAGCCGCCGCCCAGTTGGGCGGCGCTTTCCTTTTTAG
>CAIUDK010000143.1 GCA_903897875.1 uncultured Hyphomicrobiales bacterium | reverse complement strand
CGATAGAGTCGCACAACTTCTCAACAACAATCCGATTGCTAACCTTAGGAAAAAGTCTTGCGTTTTGAGCTGCGGCCGACACCTCGAGGAAATTTAAAAATTCGATGAAGGCTTGTTCTTTCTGATCTTTATCAGCTGCGCAACGGAGGGCCTGTTCGCGTTCCGCGGCATCCAAATTAAATCGTTGTAAAGATTGGAGATCTAATCCGTTGCCGGCATACTTGATTTGATATCCGATAAATAGAAGACCACCAAATGCTAGAATTGCTGAAACGCATGCTGCAATTGCAGAAATTGCTGCATTGTTTTCCAAAACAAACTTCCAAAGTTCGGGAAACATTTCCAAAAATCTCATTTGCTGGGCGATTGAGAAGAACTTTGGTTAGGAGCAGGCGTAGTCGATGGCTGGGAAGGCGTAGCGGCAGGCTTAGGCACAGCAGCTTGCAAGTTCCCGGAACTCAAGCCTCTTTCTAAAACGCGAGAACTAAAACCATCCTCTGTCCGTGTCGCAGCATTATTCTGGTTATCTTTAGTCATAATTTAAAATCCAATCTTTGCTTCGTGTTTAGTTTTTTGCGAGCAGTTTTTAGCTCAATGCCAAGCTGTTCTTCAGATAAACTCACGCTCTCGCTCTGCGCAATAAAATTCGAATCTTGTCCCCATACAAAAAGCGTCCACCCCCAAACAAAAAAGGGCGAGCCAACGGCCCGCCCTCTTCTAATCTCGCACTATCAAATCCCAGCGCCACTAACGCCTAAGAATGCGCCAACACAGCCAGCAGCAACAATGCCACGATGTTCGTGATCTTGATGGCTGGATTGACTGCTGGGCCTGCGGTGTCTTTGTAGGGGTCGCCCACGGTGTCGCCTGTCACCGATGCTTTGTGTGCATCGCTGCCCTTCAAATGTTTCACGCCGTCCTTGTCGATGAAGCCATCTTCAAACGACTTCTTGGCATTGTCCCAAGCGCCGCCGCCTGATGTCATTGAGATGGCCACAAACAGACCATTCACAATCACGCCTAGCAATGACGCACCCAGTGCAGCAAAAGCCGAGGCCTTTGAGCCCGAGATGGCCAGCACGCCAAAGTAGGCCACCAACGGCGCCAACACGGGCAACATGGATGGGATGATCATTTCCTTGATGGCGGCGCGTGTCAGCATGTCGACGGCGCGTGCGTAATCAGGCTTGTCGGTGCCAAGCATAATGCCGGGCTTTTCCTTGAACTGACGACGCACTTCTTCCACCACCGAACCGGCTGCACGACCCACGGCTGTCATGGCGATGCCGCCAAACAGATAGGGGATCAAACCACCAAAGATCAGACCGGCCACCACATAAGGATTGGACAATTCAAACGAGACTTTGCCCATGTCCTTAAAGTACGACAGACCGCTTTTGGTGAACGCATCCAGATCGTTCGTGTAGGCTGCAAATAGCACCAATGCGCCAAGGCCCGCAGACCCAATCGCATAGCCCTTTGTCACAGCCTTGGTCGTATTGCCCACCGCATCAAGCGCATCGGTTGAGTGACGCACTTCTTTTGGCAGTCCAGCCATTTCGGCAATGCCGCCGGCGTTGTCGGTCACCGGACCAAAGGCATCGAGTGCGACAATCATGCCGGCCAAGCCCAACATCGTCGTCACCGCAATCGCTGTGCCGTAGAGGCCCGCGAGCTGATAGGTGGAGATAATGCCGCCCACAATCACCATGGCTGGCAGCGCCGTTGATTCCAACGACACAGCAAGACCCTGAATGACATTCGTGCCGTGGCCTGTGACAGAGGCTTGTGCAATCGACACCACCGGGCGCATGCCTGTGCCTGTGTAATACTCAGTGATCCACACAATAAGGCCAGTCACAGCCAAACCGACGAGGCCGCACAGGAACAGATTTTTGCCTGTCACAACCATGCCAGCAACGGTGCCAATCGAGCCCCAACCAATCGTGCCTTGCGTGGCGATGTAGAGGCCGCCAATCGACAACACGCCGGTGGCAATCAACCCCTTATACAGCGCACCCATGATCGACTGGTTTGCACCCAGCTTCACAAAGTAAGTGCCGATGATCGAGGTCACGATGCACGTCGCGCAAATGGCGAGTGGATACAACATGGTTGCTTCCAACACCGCTTGGCCGCCAAAGAAGATTGCTGACAACACCATGGTGGCAACAACAGTCACCGCATAGGTCTCGAACAAATCGGCCGCCATGCCTGCGCAATCGCCCACGTTGTCACCAACGTTATCGGCAATCGTTGCAGGATTGCGCGGATCGTCTTCTGGAATACCAGCCTCGACCTTGCCCACCAGATCAGCGCCCACGTCAGCGCCCTTGGTGAAAATGCCGCCGCCCAAACGTGCGAAGATGGAAATCAGTGACGCACCAAAACCCAGCGCCACAAGCGCATCAATCACAGTGCGGCTATCATGCTTCAAGCCGATTGGACCAGTCAGCGCATAATAATAACCAGCTACGCCAAGCAGTGCGAGGCCAGCCACCAACATGCCAGTGACAGCACCAGCCTTGAAGGCCACATCAAGACCCGCAGCTAATGAGTGCGATGCGGCTTGTGCCGTGCGCACATTGGCACGCACAGAAACATTCATGCCGATAAAACCAGCCGCGCCCGAGAGCACTGCGCCGATCACAAAGCCGATGGCAACTTCTTTGCCCAGCAGCCAGTAGAGAATAGCGAGGATGACAACGCCGACAATTCCAATCGTTGTATATTGTCGTTTGAGATAGGCCTGCGCACCTTCTGCAATTGCGCCTGCAATTTCTTGCATACGCGCATTGCCCGCATCAGCGCGCATTAAGCCTGAGATCGTGTAGGCACCGTAAACGAGGGATAACAATCCGCCAAAAATAATAAGCCAGATAGAACTCATTGAACATCCACCCTAGTTATCGAAGTTGAACCTTCGGTTATCTCCACAGCCCACCCGCTAAGGCAAAGCCATCACCATATTTGTGACAGAAGGCGCAGAGGTCCGCAATGAGTCGTGTAGCGTGTTCCGCCCCAGACAATCACAGTCAGCGCCGCCGCCCTAGACTGCCTTTTGGCGCAGTGCGCAACAAAATATCTCGCATCTGCGAAGCGCCTTTGCCGCCATGCAATAAGGCTCAGACACGCTCGCCCCGCTGAAAATTCCGCAAGCAAAATCAATACGAAAAGTTACATGCCGCATTTACACAGATGACAAAGCACACACCCCGCCCCTATAAGCATATGTCTTTTGTAATAGGTAAAGTTCATGACCTTTGATGCCACCAGCCTCGCCCATCGCTCTGCCGAGCTCCTTGCTGAGCTTCGCGCAGGCACGCCGCTTGTGCAAAATATTACCAATTTTGTTGCCATGGATGTCAGCGCCAATGTGCTTTTGGCCTTGGGCGCAGCCCCTGCCATGATTCACGCCGCTGAAGAGGCCGGCGAATTTGTGCCCCATGCCAGCGCGCTTGTGGTCAACATTGGCACGCTGTCGAAAGACTTTGTCGTAGGCGCAGACATTGCCGCCAGCGCTGCCCATATGCACGCCAAGCCATGGGTGCTTGATCCTGTCGGTGTGGGTGCCACAAAATTTCGTGACGACACTGTGCGCCAATTGTTGCGCCATCGCCCCAGCGTCATACGCGGCAACGCTTCCGAGATTATGAGCGTGGCGCGCCTTGCGGGTCTGAAGTCCGAAACAAAAGGCCCACGCGGTGTTGATAGCGTCAACACAACAACAGAGGCCACTGAAGCTGCCATCTGGCTTGCCAAAAACAATAGCTGCGTTGTGGCCGCCACTGGCGAGTTCGATCTGGTCACCGATGGTGTGCGCACAGCGCGCCTTGCCAATGGTACTGTGTTGATGACACGCGTCACGGCCTTGGGCTGCGCCCTCTCGTCGGTTGTTGCTGCGTTTTGCGCTCTCACTGATGATAAATTCGAAGCAACGATTGCTGCCCTGTCCGTCTATGCGATTGCTGGTGAAATGGCTGAAGAATACGCCAATCGCCCCGGCTCATTCCGCGTGGCCTTCATTGATGCGTTGGATGCTATTGATGCCGATGCCATCAAAACCCGTTTGAGACTTTTGCCGTGAACCCACATCACAAATACAGGCTTTGCCTTGTCACGGATCGTGACTTGGCCAAAGGCCGCTCGCTGATCGACGTTGTGAGCGCCGCTGTGCAAGGCGGCGTGACCATGGTGCAATTGCGCGAAAAGTACGCCACCACGCGCGAATTTTTGGAAGAAGCGCGCGCGTTGAAAGCGCTGCTGGCCCCGCTCAACATTCCGCTCATCATCAATGATCGTGTCGATATTGCTTTGGCAGTTGACGCTGATGGCGTGCATGTGGGGCAAAAAGACATGCCCTTGGCGCAGGTACGCGCATTGCTGCCCGCTGGCCGCATCATTGGTCTGTCGATCACCAATAGCGAGCAGATCCAACGGCCTGATGCAGCGCTTGCCGATTATCTGGGCCTTGGTCCGCTCTATCTGCAATCGACCAAGCAAGACGCTGCAACGCCGCTGGGCGTAGAGGGCTTTCGCGCACTGCGGGCGCAGACGCAAAAGCCCGTCATGGCCATTGGTGGCCTCAAGCCAGACAATTGCGCCGAGGTGGTGGCGGCAGGTGCCACCGGCCTTGCCGTCGTGTCAGCCCTTGTGGGCGCAGCTGATCCAGCTGCCGCGGCGCGTGGTTTTGTTAAGCTGTTTGACTGAGGCTTAGTGGCCGTGGTCGTCTTCTGGCTCTGGCCCGCGCGCATCAGTGATGTGATCGTCCATCGTGGTGCGGGCGGCATGATATTCCTTGGCACCCTGCGGGTTGGCCAAGGTGGCTTCGGCCTCATGCAGCAAATGATCTACGGTGGCCTTCGTGAGCAGGCCATGGATCATGAATGTGCTCAGAATGGACTTAAAACCAACGCTCAGCGCCTCAACGCGGGCTTCTAAGTGCTGAATTCTTTCTGCATCGGTCATGATTTACGCTCCTGTGGCTTTGATCCCTCAAACACCAATCGGCGGCTGGCGTCAAACGCGCACGCAGATCCCCTTACTGCGCCTCAAACGCAAAGCAGTTTCCGTCTCGCTTGATTTTCCCGACCCCGGGTGACGGCAGATGCGCGCCTGCAATCAGGATGTCTTCATCAGCCACCCAATTTAGAATGCGTAACCGGCTCCCCAGCGCTTGCTTGGGATCAAGGTCATATTCCATCGCGATATAGGGCGCCTTGAGATGAATATAGGAAATGTGAATCAAATCCCCCAAAGCCAACATGGACTGTCCTTGCGAACGAATATGCCAGCAGGTGTGTCCATAGCTATGGCCGGGTGCGGGCAGCGCGTTGATCCCGGCAAAAACTTCTTCTGTGCCGACAATCTGAATCTTACCCTCATACAGCTTCAACACGTCACGCACAGGCGCTAAAATTTTACGGCCGCGCTCGGGCATATCTGCCTCTGCTACATCATAAAAGAACGCGGCTTCCTTTTCATGAATGAAGAGCTTTGCGTTGATAAAGGCGGGGCCATCTTCACCAATCAAGCCACCGTAATGATCGCCGTGCAAATGCGTCATTAAAATGGCCGTCACAGCACTGGGCTCAACACCCAATCTCTGAAGCTCATTGGACACTTTACCAAGAGCCGGGCCTTTGAGATTTCCGGTGCCCGTATCAATCAAAATCGTTTGCCCCTCGCCGCGCACCAAGAAGGCATAGACTTCCAAGATCAATGCATGAGGACCAACAGCAGACACGAGGCGCTCGGCTTCTGCACGATGAGACAGATCAGGAATCTTCTCAAGCGAGGACGGCAACGGTCCATCAAACAAGGGCGTGATTTCGTACTGACCAACGCGATAGGATTTCATCATCTCACCTTGCAAGGAAACTTTATTTGGTGCGGCGTAATTCTGGCAGAATTTTTTCAGCAAACTCGTCCAGCCCTGAGCGCATGGGATAAAAATGCAGCATGAACAGGCTCACGCCCAAGGATTCATAGCGGCGCATGCGTTCAACAATGGTTTTGGGCGAGCCAATCAGCGCCGCGCCCACACCAGACGTTCCAACGTGGATAGACGGATCTGTTTGCACCAAATGCAAATGCTCTTCAGCCTTCGCCTCCGCCTCTTCATCCGTGTCGCCAATGATGACGATAGCGTTGATGCCGTAATTCATGGTTCGGCCAAGCGAACGCACACGCGTTTCCATCAACCCCACTTCTTGTTCGATCCGCTTGAGGCTTTGGGCGTAATTGCGGCGGTCCTTATCGTAATTCACAAACCAAGCTTCACACTCTTCGGAAACCACATTCATGCCTTCATCAACACGACTGGCAGCATAGATGGGAGGATGCGGAGCGCGCACGGACCGTGTCGGCATCGCGCCTTTTTCAACATTGTAAAACTGGCCTTGAAACGTGAACTCGTCCTGCGTCCACATGCCCTTCATGACTTTTATAAATTCATGCATGCGTTGATAACGCGCCTCTGACGCATCAATCCAATCGCCATACATTTTGCCTTCTTGTGGGCGCGCGCCATTGACGATGTTAACGCAAAAACGTCCACCGCTGATGCGGTCAATCGACGCGCCCATCTTGGCTGCCAACCGCGGATCAACAATGCCAGGATGCACCGCCGCCATCAATTGAATGGTCTTGGTCTGCGTCGCCAAGGCCGTGGCAAATATCCAAGAATCCAAATCGGGACCAAGCCAGCGTTGCGCGATGAGGGAAATATCAAAGCCAAGCGCTTCCGCCCTTTGCAGCACGTCCACGGCATAGAGGTAACTGGCATCGACGCCACCGCCGTGTTGCGTCAGAGCATCTAGCGCCGGCTTCACACTGGGGTCTGGACGAATAGTTTGAGGCGCCGGTGTCCAAATACCAAGCCGCATATTTTATTCCTTTTTATGATTTGCGGTTCTTCATCGCCGTGGAAATTGGACCGGCCGAGCCGATCCAATCTCTCTTGAAAACTTACGGCTTTGCTGGTGGACCATAAAGAATATCGCGAAGCCGATCTTTTAGATCTTGTGGCGATTTGCCCAGTGCATCAACCGCTGCAATTGTTGCGTCAGCGCCTAAGGGCGTCAAATCAAGATTGAGTTTCTTGGCCTCTGCGCGAAATTCTGGATCGTTGAAACTGGCAACAAAAGCCTCTTGCAATGCCTTGATCCGATCAGCGGGCACGCCGGGAGGTGCAGCAAACGGGCGTGACACGACGTAAGGCAATTCAGCCATTTCAATCAAACGAGCCGACGTTGCATCACGCGCCAACTCACGCGCCATAGGCGCATCGGGGAGTTCGGGATGACGTGTTTTACGCGCAAATTGCATGAGAATTTGCATTTTGCCGTTAGGATCTGTCCACGCTGGTTTGGCAATCTTGGCGGTGACATAATTGATCATCTGACCGTCAACTTCGCCGTTCTCAACGGCCAAACCAACCGCGTTGGAATCTTGGTAGCCTTGAACAATCTTAAGCCTCAAGCCCAAGACCTCTTTCAACAAGACCGCAACATCATTGTCGGTCGCGCCCGATCCCGTGACACCAACCGTCAAGGATGGTCCACCCGGACGTCGCAAATCTTCAATGCTCGTAATGTCTGGGCGTTTGCGAATCCACATCACGAACGCATCGTCGCTGGAATCCGAAAGTGTCCCCAACCAACTCAATTTGAGTGGATCGAATTGCGTATTTGGATTTCCACCAATGAAAGCGATCAGAGGCATGTTGCGATCAAAGGCGGCAATCACAGTGCCGTCCTTGGGGGCTGTGGTTGCAAGATAATTAGTTGCACGAAGACTTGCCGCACCCGGCATGTTCTGCACCGTCACCGCAGGGTGTCCGGGAATGTGCGCGGGCATGAAGCGCGCCAGCAAGCGGGCAAACAAATCGTAACCGCCACCGGGGCCGTAGCCCACAACGATGTTGACGGTTTTGCCTTTGTAAAAATCACTGACATCGGCCTGCGCAAAACCACAGAATGCCGACAGAATCGCAAATGCAGCGAAAACCCGCGTAAATTTCATGTTTCTTCCTCCGCGCCGCAGGTGTTAGCCCCTGCATGATTGAGAATTTTTCTCTCGTTAGTGACAAGCTCATGATTTTTGGGACGCTTGTCAAGGAGACGCCCGCCCCTGCCATGGCAGCCATCTGGCGCGCGACAGCCATGGTTTTCAGCCTCCGCGCTTCCCTGTCTTTGACGCCGCGGGAGCCCAAAAGGCCCCTAATCCCGGCCAGCCCAAACCTGAGCATTTGACAAAACCAGCCTACACCTTGAAAACAAAGCATCCCCCAACGCCAGTTCTGGCGGCCTCAACGGTTTATAATGTCCTCTCTATTCGCCAAGCCCGGCTGGCGAGCGTTCCGCTCCCCGGATTTCAAATTCGTCTACATCGCCCGCGTCGCCTCGCAAATGGCCGCGATGATGCTCGATGTGGCCGTGGGTTGGCTCGTCTATGACGTCACCGGCAGCGCCATGTTCTTAGGGCTTGCCGGCCTTGTCGCCTTTTTGCCTGTCGTGCTGTTCATTCTTGTCGTGGGCAATGTTGCCGACCGCTATGATCGCCGCAATGTGTTGATCGTTGCCATGAGCGTTAAATTCTTGGCCTCAGCCGCGCTGTTTGCTGTGGCCAGCTGGCCCGCCCCCAATGTCGCGATTATCTTTGCGCTGCTGTTCACCTTTGGCAGTGCGCGCGCCTTTTATCAGCCCACTGCGCAAGCCATCACGCCTGCCCTTGTGCCCAAGGATGATTTTGCCAATGCTGTGGGGTGGAATTCTACCGCTTGGCAAATTGCCTCCATCGGCGGCCCTGCTATCGGCGGTCTGCTCTATGCATTTGGTTCGTCCATCGTGTTTGGTGCCACGACCTTATTCTGTTTGATCGGCCTGTTGGCGCTGACACAGGTCACGTCACGCAAAGTGCCGCCGCGCGACAAGGTCACATGGGCCTATCTCACCGCTGGGTTTTCCTACATCTGGTCGCGCCACATTGTGCTCAGCGTGATTTCCATTGATCTGTTTGCTGTGTTGTTGGGTGGCGCCACCGCGCTCCTGCCCATCTATGCGCGCGATATTTTCCACACCGGCCCATTGGGTCTGGGTATCTTGCGCTCCATGCCCGCCATTGGCGCGCTCACCTGCTCGCTGGTGGTTTTGGCCTATCCCATTAAGCGCCGTGCGGGCCTCACCATGCTGGGTGCTGTGGCTGTCTTTGGCGCTGCCACCGTTGGCTTTGGTCTGTCGTCAAACTTCTGGGTCGCCATTCCCTTCCTCTTGTTGATGGGCGCTGGCGATATGGTCAGCGTGGTCATTCGCCAAACCATTGTGCAAATAGAAACACCCGACGACATGCGTGGCCGCGTCTCGGCTGCCAATTCGGTCTTTGTTGGTGCATCGAATGAATTGGGCGCTTTTGAATCAGGCGCACTGGCCAGCGTTACAGGTGCTGCGGGATCCGTTGTGTTGGGCGGACTGGGCTCCATTCTGATCGCCATTATATGGGGAAAAATCTTCCCTGCCCTGCGCAATCGCAACGAATTGGCGACGCCTCAGAAGTGAGAAAATGAGCCATGCGCAAATTCGCGCATGTTGCCCTCTGCATCAAAAAAGCGCGGCGCTTCTGTGCCTGTTAAAACATGGCCAATGCAGGTGATGCGCACGCCTGCCGTCTTAGCCTCAGCCTCAAACATCGCCGCACGATGATCTGGCACGCTGGCCAAAATTTCATAATCATCGCCACCCGTAATGGCGCGCTCAAACAAATCCGGCGATTGCGCAATCGCTTGGCTGGCCGCGTCTGACAGCGGAATATCAGCCAACGTCACATGCGCGGTTGTGTTCGATACGCGCATCATTTTGGCGAGATCCCCCACCAACCCGTCCGACACATCCATTGATCCATTGGCCTCAGCGCGCACCGCACGGCGCAGCGCCAAACAGGGTTGTGGGCGCAAATAACGATCCAGCAAAAAGTCTTGGGCAAACGCATCCACCTTGCGCAGCCATGCGGCTTTGCCAGCCCGCACATCCAGCCCCAAAGCGGCGTCGCCAATGGTGCCCGTCACATAAAGCCGATCACCCGCGCGCGCCCCAAAGCGCGCCACCAAATTGCCATGCGGCACAGCGCCAATCAGCGTGATCGCAATTGTCAGCGGGCCGCTGGTGCGCGTTGTATCGCCACCAAATAGCGGACACGCAAAGCTGCGCGCATCCTCGCCAAGCCCCTTGGCAAAGGCGACCACAAAATCAGAGCTCAAATTGTCAGGCAACGAGAGTGCGAGCAAAAAGCCCAACGGGTCAGCACCCTTGGCAGCAATGTCGGATAGGTTCACACGCAACGCTTTGCGCGCAATGTCGCGGGGATCATCATCGGGAAAGAAATGCACGCCAGCGACCAGCGCATCTTGCGTCATCACAATGTCGTGGCCGGGTGGCGGCACCAGCACGGCTGCATCATCGCGCAAGCCCATGCCCTCTGGCCCAGCTAGGGGCGCAAAACATTGGGCAATGATCTCATCTTCGGACAGATGTTGGGACAGGTGTTGGGTCATGTGGATGAACCGCTCCGCTCTGCCTATAGACGCTAGCCTAGCACCGACTAGCGTGCTGCATCAAATTCCGGTTCGCGCAAACGACGCGCCAATTGGTCGAGCACGGCGTTGATCATGCCCACTTCGTCCTTCTCCAAGAAGGCGGCGGCCACATCAACATATTCCTTCACCACAACACGGGCCGGAACGTCCTTGCGCTTTTTCAGCTCATAGCAGCCAGCACGCAACACTGCGCGCATCACGGTCTCCACACGACGCAACGGCCAACCGGCTTGCAACGTGTGATCCACCATCTGGTCGAGCGCGCGCTGATCGTCGAGCACACCGCCAAGAATATCGCGGAAGAATGCAATCTCAGCCTGCTCATATTGGTCGCCTTCAATCTCAGCGCCAATCCAGAAGGTTTCAAACTCAGCGAGAATTTCTGGCAGACCTTTGCCAGCCACTTCCATTTGATAGAGCGCTTGAACAGCATTCAAGCGCGCAGCTGCGCGATGCTCTTTTGACATCAGTGCGCCCCAAGCTTTTGCTTGAGACGATAGAGCGAGAGGGCCGCACGCGCCGCATCGCCACCCTTATCGCCCTGCGCAGGATCGGCGCGCACAATTGCTTGGCGCTCGTCCTCAACCGTCAAAATACCGTTGCCGAGCGGCAATTGCTGCGCCACCGACAAATCCATCAAAGCGCGAGCGCTCTCATTGGACACAACTTCGAAATGATAGGTCTCGCCACGGATGAT
>CAIUDK010000142.1 GCA_903897875.1 uncultured Hyphomicrobiales bacterium | reverse complement strand
ACTGTAAAAGGGGCGTTCGGCGCAAAATTGAACGATTGACCCAGAACTTCAGGACGCCCAGCATTCTCCGCTAGAGATAAATAGGCATCCACCACATCTTCTACATAAATATAGTCGCGCGTAAACTGGCCGTCGCTTCTAATGACTCGTGGCTTTGACACAGCGGCCAATCAAAAGCCGTTAGCCTAAATAATCCGCATCAGACACATGTTCCATCCAGTCGGCAGTCCTGCCATCGAGGCTTTCTTGGATGGCAACATGCGTCATTGCTGTTGTAGGCGACGCGCCGTGCCAATGCTTTTCACCCGGTGAAATCCAGACGACGTCGCCGGGGCGGATGGACTCAATTGGACCACCCGCGCGTTGAACACGTCCGCAGCCGGCAGTAACAATCAGCGTTTGACCCAGCGGATGGCTATGCCACGCCGTGCGCGCGCCGGGCTCGAACGTGACGGTCCCACTCGACACGCGCGCCGGTTCTGGAGCAGCAAAAAGAGCGTCGATCCGTACATTTCCGGTGAACCATTCGGCAGCCCCTTTGGCGGAGGGCTGTGATCCATTTTTGTTGATCTGCATGATCCGCTCCTTTGGCCAACTATGCCTTCAGCGACGCCATATCGATCACGAAGCGATATTTAACATCGCTGCGCAACATCCGCTCATAGGCATTGTTGATCTCTTGGATGGGGATCATTTCGACATCCGAGGCGATGCCGTGTTCGCCGCAGAAATCAAGCATTTCCTGCGTTTCTGCTATGCCACCAATAAGCGATCCGGCAACCGATTTGCGCTGCATGATCATGGGTATGGTGTTGAGCATTGGATCGAGTGGACCAAGATAACCGACCATAACAAGCGTGCCGTCGAGCGTCAGTGTCGACATATAAGGGTTGATGTCGTGCGGTATCGGCACTGTATCGATGATGAGGTCGAACTGGTTGCTAGCGCTTGCCATCTGCTCAGCATCGGTTGAAAGAACAACCCTGTCGGCACCCAAGCGACGGGCGTCAATTTCCTTGCCGGGCGAACGACTAAACAGAGTGACATCAGCACCTAACGCTTTGGCAAGCTTGATGCCCATATGTCCAAGCCCACCGAGGCCAACAATCGCGACACGACTGCTGGGTCCAATGTTCCAGCGGCGCAGCGGGGACCATGTTGTGATGCCTGCGCAAAGCAGAGGCGCAGCGCCTTTTAGATCGATGCTATCTGGCACGCGCAAAACAAACTTGTCAGCTACGACGATTGTGTCCGAATAGCCCCCGTAGGTTTGCATTTTATCGTGGCGGTCTTGCGCATTGTAAGTGTAGGTCGAGCCCTCATCGCAATATTGCTCCAGCCCGCGCATGCAAGGTTTGCAGTGCTGGCAAGAATCCACCATGCAGCCAACGCCAACAGCGTCGCCCACTTTGAACCGCGAAACGCGCGCACCAACACTCGCCACCCGACCAATAATCTCGTGTCCGGGGACCATCGGATAGATCGCACCGCCCCAATCATTGCGTGCGTTGTGAATGTCGGAATGGCAGACGCCGCAGTAGAGAATGTCGATTACGACATCGTCAGGACGGGCGTTGCGTCGCTCAAAACTCCAAGGGGTCAGAGGCTCTTGTGCTGAATGGGCGGCGTAACCGAGAACCTTCATGACCATGTCGCGTCCTTAATATGTGTCGGTATCCATAGCCGGCGCGGGGTGTCGAGCGGGCGTGATTCCAAATCTTGATAGGGTCACAATAGGGCATACTCATCCTTTCGATTAGCTGCTATAATAGGCATAACCCTATGAGTTTATTTCATGAATGAGCAGCTAAACCTCAACGACCTGATTGCCTTCATTGCTGTCGCGCGCGAACGCAGCTTCACCCGTGCCGCTGCCAAGCTCAGTGTGTCGCAATCGGCCCTGAGCCATACGATCCGCAGTCTTGAAGAGGCTCTCAAAATACGATTGTTGACCCGCACGACACGCAGCGTCGCGCCAACCGAGGCGGGCGAGCGTCTACTATTGAACATCGGTCCACGTATGGACGAGATCAATAGCGCCCTAGCGGGACTGGCGGAATTGCGAGACAGGCCGGCCGGCTCCATCCGCATTACGGCGGCCGAACATTCAGCCAAGACCGTCCTGTGGCCGGCATTGAATAGGTTTCTGCCAAATTACCCCGACATCAATGTCGAGGTCGTTGTCGATTACGGATTAACCGACATCGTGACTGAGCGTTTTGACGCTGGCATCAGGCTTGGCGAACAGGTTGAGAAAGATATGGTCGCCGTTCGTGTTGGCCCAGACATGCGCATGGCGGTGGTTGGTGCACCTTCCTATTTCGCTGGCAAAACTCACCCGCGCACACCGCAAGACCTGACTGGCCATGTGTGCATCAACATTCGTTTGCCAACACGAGGCGGCGTATATGCTTGGGAGTTCGAGAAAGGCCGCCGGGAAGTGAAGGTGAGGGTGGAAGGACAGTTGATCCTAAACAATCTCGACCTCCGCCTGAACGCGACGCTCGCCGGGCTTGGTTTGGCCTATCTGCCCGAAGATCAGGT
>CAIUDK010000141.1 GCA_903897875.1 uncultured Hyphomicrobiales bacterium | reverse complement strand
CTATATAAATCAACGGGTTACGCGCGGACGAATCAATCGGTTTTTTTGTGGCATTGGTAGGCTGAGGTAATGACTGTTTAAGGCTGGGAGCGGCCCCACACTGGTTCAAACTTGGATGGCTGCATTCCACCCCAATCAGACATGCGCCTGGTCCGCCCGCCCTAAACCAGTCACACCGGCCCTCAAGTCCGCGACGTGCGGTACCTCATGAGTGGGATGGCCAGTTCCGCAGCACCTGTCAATATTTGATGAATGCTCTGGCTACAACGCACTCATTGATTGCGACTAGGCTTTGCAGGGCGTCCAACAGCGTCGATCGACTTGTAAAGCGCAACTTCGCTGGAGCGCAAGTCGTCAACAATGTATAAGCGGATCTGATCCATGCACTACATAATTAATAAATTAAGAGGAAAAGACAATGCGTCTGTCAGAGGTCGTGATCAACAATTTCTGTTCTTGCGAAGCGGTGACTGTGCCGCTCAACAACTTCAACCCCATCGTCGGTTACAACAACTCGGGAAAATCGAACATACTTCGAGGTATTAATTGGTTGCTCAAGAAAAATGTTCTATCAGCCCATGCGTTCTTCGATCCGAACAAAGAGATAACAATTGAGGGCGTCATAGAAAACGTGAATCTTCAATTGCTGCCTCCAAACCAGCAGCAAGCCGTGAACGGCTACCTCAACGGTGGTGCACTCAAGTTTCGGCGCAGACAACCTTCACCAAACTGCTCTGCCGCGCAAATCCGAATCGATGTTTTTGACTACCAAACCAATACGTGGGCTGACAACCCGACGGGCTTGGATAGCGCCCTTGGGGTACTGTTTCCTGAACCTTTGTACATTGAAGCAATGGAGGATGCGGGAGAAGATGTAGGAAAGTTCGGCGCGAAGAACACTATCGGTCTGTTGCTGAAGTACGTGCTAGCAAGGATCAACGCCAACAATGTAGCGGCGGTCAAATCAATGAATGCTGCGCTTGTTCAGGTTTCAGACCACCTCAATGGACAGAATCGTATGGCAGAACTGGCAGCATTTGAGACGGACGCGACAACGGCAATCGCGTCATTCTTTCCAGGCCTTTCACTGCACCTGAACTTCACGCCACCAAACATTGATGATCTCTTTAAGTCGTTGTCCATCACGCTATCGGACGCGCAGGGCCTCCCGAGGCCTTTCACCTCTTTTGGACATGGGGCGCAACGCAGCACACACATGGCGCTCATCAAGCTGCTTGCTGACTTGACTGGGGGCGGCGCAGGAAATCAGGGTGGCACTGTCGTCCTACTTATTGATGAGCCTGAGCTTTATCTTCATCCCCAGGCCACTGAATTGCTGCGGGAGTCGTTTCTGCAACTTTCAAATCAGAACTTTCAGATAGTCTTCTCGACCCACTCTCCGTTGTTGATTGGAAGGGCTCATGCGCTGCAGGCGTTAATGATTTATAAGGATCAAGCGAACAAAACAGTCATCCGACAGAAGCTCAGTTCGGCTGCTGCTGCGTTTGCCGCACATCAGCACCATGCAGAGGCG
>CAIUDK010000140.1 GCA_903897875.1 uncultured Hyphomicrobiales bacterium | reverse complement strand
TGGGCTTGTTGATTCCAAGCTTGCCGTCAAACATCACCGTGTCGTCGACCACAATGCGGCCCTCAAACGGCTGTTCGAGCCCTGCCACAGCGCGCAACAACGTTGTCTTGCCCGAGCCAGAGGGGCCGAGCAAAGCCGTCACTTCGCCGCGTTTGAGGGAGAGCGACACGCCTTTGAGAATATCATTTCCGCCAAGGCGGATGCGCAGATCTTCAACCGAAAGTTCGGCCTTACCAAGCTCATGCATGGAGCTTCACTCCCAAACGGACTGCCAAGAGAAGGCCATTCGTAATGATGGCGACATTGATGCAGGATAGACAGGTGACAATATCAATTGCTCCACCGCCCCAGCGCGACACAACCAGCGAGCCAATCACTTCCGTGCCCGGCCCCAGCAGATAAACCGCCGTCGAATATTCGCGCACAAAAATCAGCAGGATCAGCAACCACGCAGCCAACATGCCGTGCTTGATGAGCGGCAAGGTCACATCGCGCATCGCACGACCCAGACTTGCGCCACCCACGCGCGCCGCCTCTTCCAACTCAGGTGCCACTTGCATCAGCGAGCTTTGCACAATGCGCAAACCATAGGCGAGCCACACGAGCGTATAGGCCACCCAGACCGAGAACAAAGTTGCGCGCAAAGGTGCCAGCGGCTTGGTGAACAAAAACACCCAGAAGATGGCGAGACCAGCCACAATGCCCGGCATGGCACGCGGCAGCATCACCATATAATCGGCAAAGCGCGCCCATGATGACGTCCACCGATGTTGCGCCAGCGCGATCATTGTGTAGCAAGCAATTGCCAGCGCGCCGCCGATGGTGGCAATGAGCAGCGTGTTGATAATGGCGTGCACCACTTCAGCATCATCAAACAGCTCAACGTAATTATCAAAGGTGAGCACGTCGGCGATGTTGATGCCCAATCCCCAGCTCGACACGAAGGACCGCAGGATCAGCCCGCCCAAGGGCAGCAACACGGTCACGAAGAACCAGCCTAGCACAAGTGCCACAGCAGCCTTCCGCCAGCGTCCCAAATCAATGAGATTGGTGCGCACAGCCTTGCCGCGCACAGCAACAAAACGCTGCGCCGTGCGCAACAACATGCGCTGCATATAGACCAGCGGCAAAGCCACCGCGATAATCACCATCACCACAACGGCCATCAATTGATAGGACGGCACGCCGAGTTTGTTGGTGAGTTTGAACAGATAGGTGGAGAGCACCAAACGGCCTTGCGGATCGCCCAAAATCAGCGGCAGGCCGAACACTTCAAAGCCGAGAAAGAAAATCAGCACGCCGGAAAACGCCAGTGCGGGCGTAATCATGGGGAGCGACACATCACGCGCAATGCGCGCTGGCCGCGCACCTGTGACACGCGCCGCCTCTTCCAAATCACCCGGCAGTGCGCGCAAGGCAGACGAGGCATAGAGATAGACATGCGGCGCATGGGTGAGGCCCGCAATCAAGATCAGCGATGTGAAGGAATAAATATCCCACGGCACGCTGCCAAAAGCCTGCTTCCACCACACGGTGATGAAACCCACCGGCCCCATCGACACCACATAGCCAAAGGCCAGCACCAGCGGCGACAAAAAGATCGGCACCAACAGCAGCGGCTCAAGGTTTTTTGCGCCGGGCATATTGGTGCGCGTCATCAAAAACGCCAGCAACGAGCCCAGCGGCACAGCGATGGCGGTCATGCCCGTGGCCAACACAAGGGTTGTGCCCAAGGCATGCCAAAAATCAATCTCACGAAACACAAAGCCATAGGCCCAAAGCGACAGTTTCGCTTTCGGATCAAAGAAAGGCGCATCCAGAAAACTCTGGTACGCAATGAGCGCAATGGGAGCCAGGATGAACAGCGCCGTGACCGAAATCACGGCGCGTCTTGGCCAATCTTTGAGAAGACTTGGCCAATCTTTGAGAAGGGCTGAGATCATTTTTTGCCTGTGGCAGCTTGCCATTTGTTCAAGAAGTCGAGGCGCTTTGTTTGCTCAAGCGTGTCGAGCAATTCAGCACTTACAGGAATGGGCTTGGCCTTATCACCGAGCTTATCATTGACGGTTTTGGCAGTGGCCACACCTTCAACATCGCTGCGGATCGAAAACAATTCGGCTTTCGCGACAATTTCCTGACCGCGCTTGGAGAGCAGATAATCCAAGAACAATTTGCCCGCGGCCGGATGCTTTGCCTTGGCTGGAATGAACGCCACGCGTGAGGCAATCAAGGTGTAGTCAGACGGCCAGACAGTCACCAGATTTGGGTTCTTCTTGGCGGCCAACAGAGCATAAGAGCCAAAGATGTTGAGCGCGATGGAGTGTTCGCCCGACCCCACCTTTTCAATCATCGCACCAGCGCTGGTGTAATATTTGGCATCTGCCGCGCCCATGGCTTTGAACAATGTCCAGCTTGAAGGATCGGCGAGGAGATCGCGGTTCATCATCAAAAAGCCAACGCCAGACCGCTCTGGATCATAGGCCGTCACCTTGCCCTTATAGGCGTCTGGTTTGGCGGCGAGCAGTTTGGCTAGATCCGCATGACTTTTTGGTGCCTCGTCGGCTGGCACTTGGCTCTTGTTGTAGACAATCGCCATCGGCTCATAGGTCGTCCCATACGCCTTATTGTCCCAAACCGCCCATTTTGGCAGCGCAGAAATTTCTGGCGAGGCATAGGCCAATGCCAAGCCATCGCTGGCAAGCTTGATCTGGAGATCGGGTGCCGACGACCATGAGATGTCACCCGTGCCCGTACCGGCGGCTGATTCTGCAATCAGGCGGTTGTAAAGCTCGGTTGAGTTGAGATCGTTGAACTCAATCTTGAGGCCATAAAGGCTCTCGAAATCCTTGATGAGCGGCGCTGCGGCTTTTGCGTCTGTGGTGGAGTAAACCACCAAAACACCGTCCTTTTTCGCCTCTTCAATCGTCTTGGTATAGTCAGCGGGGTAATTGGCTGGCAAAGTTTGGGCGCAAACAGCCCCTATCAAGCCAAAAGAAACAGCCGCCACACCGGCGAGCAAATGCGTTGCAATTCTCATTATTGGTCTCCTTGGACTCCCAAAGCTAAGATTGGCCGAGTTTTTTGCCGCCCGCAAGCCCGCACCCCGGTTTATAAGGCGTTTTGTTGAGACTTTGCTAACCACAACTCAAATCTGCGCGCTGATTATCTTTTCTATCAGCCCTTCTGCGTTATGGTGAATCCCATCGTGATCGCGCCTGAGGCACATGTTTAAAATCATTCTAAGAGCTGGATTTGGAGCGGCCTTGCTGGCTGGAGGTTATGCGCTTGCGCTTAACCGCAGCGAT
>CAIUDK010000139.1 GCA_903897875.1 uncultured Hyphomicrobiales bacterium | reverse complement strand
GTGCGCCTCGCTCGAAGTGAGGCACTGGTGAGCCTTTGCCAACGATAGCTGTGATGTCGGCGGCCAGACCAAAGGTCAGCGCTTGTGCGCGGCCACGGGATTCGCACCAACCGTCGGCGACCACTTGTCCGCAGGATTTTTCCGCCGACAGACATTCGCTGATCCCATAGCCATCGCTGGAGCTGATGACGAAGGTTTGCTGGGTGGGCTCATTTTGCGTGGCGTCTTGAGCCATAACGGGTGAGTGGCCCGCCATCAGGGCCAGAATGCAGGCTAAAGCCAGTGAGGTATTGATCCAGTTGGAGCGCTTCCAATTCGTCTGCATCATAGAAAAAGTCATTGAAAAGCTCTTCAAATAGGTCTGAATCAACTCAAGCCTTGCGATATTGAAGCCAAACTCTGAAATTTCGATTAAATGGATGACGTTTGAGGCAATATCCCTTTGTTGCGCGGTCGCGGCGCGCGGCTCTTTGTTCAGTTTGGATTCCAGAATGCCGTTATCACGCAAACCGTTTTCTCGCGAAACGCTCGGGCTTTTGCTGGGGTTCGTCGGTATCACTATTTTTGGTGGCACACTCCCGGTGACCCGGATTGTCGTTGCTGGGCTTGATCCATTGTTTCTGGCGGCAGGACGCGGCACTGGCGGTGGCGTATTGGCCTTGGTGGTGTTGTGGGTGATGCGCCAGCCTTTTCCTAAGCGGGAGCATTGGTTGCGAATGTTCGTGAACATGCTGTGTCTCGCGATTGGATTTCCGCTCTTCAGTGCTTTGGGCTCGGTTAGTGTGCCCTCGGCGCATGGCGGCGTGGTGATTGGGTTGACGCCCTTGTTGACTGCAATCGTGGCAGCAATCTGGTCAGGAGAACGCCCTTCTGTGGCATTTTGGCTGTGCAGCTGCGCTGGGGCGTCCGTGGTCGTGGTCTATGCTTTGCGCCAAGGTGGTGGCGGGCTGGCCATTGGGGATCTGTATTTACTGGCCGCTGTAGGCGTGGCGGCCATTGGCTACACTTTGTCGGCCGAGTTGAGCCGGGTCATGCCGGGCTGGGTGGTGATTTCTTGGGCGCTGGTGTTTTGCTTTCCGTTTACGGCTCCGGTAGCTCTTTGGTATTGGCCAGCAAATCCCATGCAGGTGCCCGCCACCATCTGGCTGGCTTTCGCCTATCTGTTCATTTTTCCCCAATATCTTGGCTTTTTTGCTTGGAATGCAGGCTTGGCTATGGGAGGCACAGCGCGCGTCTCGCAGGTGCAGCTGCTGCAAACCTTTGTGACGATCACGCTGGCGGCCCTTATTGTGGGCGAAACAATCGACGCCGAGACCATCATTGCCGCCATCGTCGTCGTGGGGCTGGTGTTTTTGGGACGGACATTGCGGATTGGGCAAAAAGCGAGAGCGATTTAAAAGCTGCCGTGACTTGACGCACCTGCCGGGGTCGCGCATTCCAAAGCTAGAAACAGGGTTAGATCAGACATTATGGAATTGAAGCTTTACAATACGCTCACCCGCACCAAGGAGGCTTTTGCCCCCATCGATCCATCGCGCGTGCGCATGTATGTCTGCGGGCCGACGGTCTATGACTTTGCCCATATCGGCAATGCGCGCCCTGTGATCGTGTTTGACGTCTTGTTTCGCTTGCTGCGCCAAATCTATGGCGCTGATCATGTCACCTATGTGCGCAACATCACGGATGTGGATGACAAGATCAACGACCGCGCTGCGCGGGATTTTCCAGACCTTCCCTTCAATGAGGCGATCCGCCGCGTCACCGAGAGCACAGCGGCACAGTTTCATGCAGATGTGGCGGCCGTTGGTTGCGTGCCTCCCAATGTGGAGCCGCGCGCGACCGAACATATTGGCGAGATGCGCCAGATTATTGAGATGCTTGTGAAGGGCGGCTTTGCTTATGTCGCTGAAGATCACGTGCTGTTCTCGCCCCAAGCGATGGATGCGGCCAATGGCCCGCTGCCACGCTATGGCGCATTGGCCAATCGCTCGCTTGATGAAATGATTGCAGGCGCGCGCGTCGATGTGGCGCCCTATAAGCGCGAAGCAACGGATTTTGTTTTGTGGAAGCCTTCGAAAGAGGGAGAGCCGGGCTGGGCATCGCCATGCGGCATTGCAGTGGCAGGTCGCCCCGGTTGGCATATCGAATGTTCCGCGATGAGCTGGAAACATTTGGGCGAGACGTTCGACATTCACGGCGGCGGCATTGATCTTGTGTTTCCCCATCACGAGAACGAAATCGCGCAATCTACCTGTGCTTTCGGCCATGGGGTGATGGCGAATGTGTTCATGCACAATGGATTCTTGCAGGTTGAAGGACAGAAAATGTCCAAGAGCCTTGGGAATTTTGTGACGATCCATCAGCTGTTGGAAAATTATCCAGGCGATGTTCTTCGCTTAACTATGCTGAAAACTCATTACAGACAACCGATTGACTGGCGTCAATCGGAACTGTCCCGCTCACAGGCGGAGCTTAAAGAATGGGCTGATATCATCACAGACAATGCTCTGGAGACAATATTTGAAAACCCCGATCTTCAACAAGTAGACAATGAATTCATTGCCGCACTTGCCGATGATTTGAACACGGTTAAGGCCATCACACGCCTGAGGACGCTTGCTGCGGAATCGTCATTTGAGAATCTTGAAACAGCCAAGAAATTTGTAGGATGTCTGTCGCTTTTAGGCTTCAAAAACTTAACTAAACCAAACTATTTTTCAGATGCGATTGCATCTTTTATCCCTCCGGATAAGGAGGAGGTGTTTACTAAGTGCTATATGTTGATGCGGACTTATCGTAATTACTGCGCAAATAACTTCATGGAAGATTCAAAGCGCATTTCAGCCGACATTTTGAAACACGGAATTCAAGTTAGTCTGGGATATACGGGAGAAATTCTTGTTTCATTTCCGGACTACGATATAGGCGCTGAAAAGGATAAAGTGGAAGCCCTCATCAGCGCTCGCATAGCGGCGCGCAAAGCCAAAAACTGGGCCGAGTCTGATCGTATCCGTGATGAACTTGTGGCAATGAGTATTCAAATTCAAGATGGCACAGATCCCGTCACTGGTGAGCTTGTCACAAGCTGGGAGGTCAAGCGATGAACGCGTC